>CALUSB010000007.1 GCA_944323335.1 Candidatus Gastranaerophilales bacterium | reverse complement strand
TTAGTTCTTGCAGCTCCACCATTACCACCACTACCTATTGTTATTTCAAACACATCTTTAGGCAGAACATTAATAGTTTTCTCCATAATAGCTCCTGATGCGCCACCGGCGCCACTATAGTTGTTGTATTTATATATTGATTTAACACAACGGACAGAAGCAGCTTGTGTGTACGAAAAATTTCTTGTATATAAACCTGTTCCTTTTGCATTCCACCGCAGATATGAATTTTCTCCGTGGATTGAAAATGGTGCACACCAGTTATTGCTCATTCCAAGGCATTGTCCAAGTGGGCTACATTGTTTTAAATTACTGTTTATTGTTTCAAGGGAACATCCTGTCGCATGGTCTTGGCAGCTATTCCAAACACATAGTCCAATGCTTCCGGTTCTTAGCCAAGTATCCGAGTATGTAACCAATTTATTTAATTCTGTATATCTTGGCAGCCTGTATTCTCCTTCAGAGTTGTGTCCTATTGTATTTAGGTAGCTTTTGCATACATTGATTGCACCTTGGTATGAATATTGTACGGTGTTGAGCCAGACCCATCCGCAGTTTCCACCTGTGCAAGTTTCATTATAGGGACTTTCGATTATTACTCCGCTATTCCAGAAACCCCCTGTTTGTCCACTTGTTGTGCGCGTGTCCCTATTTTTCTTCATCCAACATAAATCTGATTCGTCTTCCGAACCTCTTGTTGCTTGAAATTCGTCACTTCTACAATTAAGCCCTGTAGCAGCTCCATTTGCTCCGCCTCCGCCTCCGCCAGAGCCTGTAATTTTTAGTGTTATTTCATTCACCCCGTTTGGCACTGTCCAAGTTGTATTTGATGTGTAAGAAACATCCTTTTCAACATACGTTGAACCAGCTCCTGCGCCACCGCCGCCCGAGCCTTGGATAAATAATGTATTAATACCTATTGGAACATCAAATGTGTAAGTCCCGGGGTTAGTGTATATTTCAAGTCCTCTTCTGTTATCAGTTTGCACTGTAATATTTTCTTTCATTCTTTTTGTTATAACGGGAGCTAGTGCCACCATAATAACTGATATTACAAGGACAGCCGTTAAAAGTTCAGCCAGTGTAAAAGCTCTTTTTTTCATATTCAATTTCTCCGGTAGGTAATATAAATCCGTAGTGAGACTACGAATTATAGAAATACATTAACACTAAAATTAAATTATGGCAAATTGCTCTTCAGAAATTCTTCAAACAAATTTGAAAAAATACCGCAAGGAAAAAGGCCTTACGCAGCTTCAGCTTGCTATAAAGTGCTCATTGTCGGTTGACCATATATCAGGCATTGAGAGGGGAAAATTTTACCCGAGTGTTAAAACAATTTTTACAATAGCTGAGGTTTTAAATATTGAACCTTATAAATTTTTTATGAAATAGAAAAGGCGCTATAAATCAATATAGCGCCAATTTTATATTTGTTGCGCCTGCGGTCTTGCTCATCGCAAGCCCCAAGGCTCACTCTGACTTATGCTTTCCGCCTGTGCAATCAAAGATTGCTCCGTTCACTTCGCTTGCGCTACGCTCACAACGGCGGTCATCAACAGTTGCGCCTGCGGTCTTGCTCATCGCAAGCCCCAAGGCTCACTCTGACTTATGCTTGAGCTTGTTTAACAACAGCTTCAAGAGCTTCAAGAGCGTCAGCAGGAAGTTTATCCAAGCCTGCTTTTTCTGTTTCTCTTGATTTAACGAATTCGATTCTGTCGTTCATACGAGCGATGAATTGTTGAGCGTATTCTTTATTTGCAAAAGAAGCATCAAAGCCTTCAACATCCATAATTTCTATGTCTGAGAAGTTTTCCCATTTGTGGAATTTAGCGCTTCCTTCAACAATTGCTTCGATAATGCCAAGAGTGTGTTTAGGTTGAACTTTTGTACCCATAAACTCACCTGTATTTAAGATGTAGCAATCAACGCCATCTAAGATAAGTTGTTTAAATCTTGTGTAATCCATTTCAAGAGGATATACACGGAATGGGTTTGCGTAAGGTTCAACAACTAAAGCATTGGGGTCAACGCCTTTTGCAAGTCTTTCTGCGCTTGAGCGTTTTGTAGCAAGTGTTGCACCCATTGCAGAACCTAGCGATGCACCTGATAATTTAAGTACAGGAGGAATTGTCGGGTCTTTCATCAACCAGAAGATAGCGTTAATAGGTTCATCAATTCTATCAACTCTGTTGGGTGACCAAAGTTTTGATTTAACTGCACGGCCGTTACCGTTTCTGATATCTTCAGTGATTGAGTAAGTTTTGCCGTCAGCTCCTTCAATAACACCTGCGTTTTGTTGAGTTAAGATATATTTGTTATCTTCGCAGCCCATCGGGTAATCTGCTGTTTTATCAAAGTATGCAGGTTCCAATGCGATTGTGTATTTATCATGTACGTTAATTACAAACGCGTCATCGTGAAGTACTGTGATGTCGTATTTGTTGTTGTGTTTAGCGTGTGTAATTGTTGATTTACCTGAACCTGAAAGACCAAATACTGCTACTTGGAAAGATTTTCCGCCGTCAAGGTTGTAGCGTTTCATACCACCGTGGCATGAAGCATAACCGTTACGAGCAGCGCAGCCCCAAGCAAGAGTAAGTGTACCTTTTTTGTGTTCACCAAAGTATCTCATACCCAAAATTGCAGCACAGTTGTGTTCAGGGTCAAAGAAAGTTAAACCGTACGGGAAGTCAGGGTGTGTCCAGTCAGGGTCTGAGAATACGAAAATGTCGCCGTCGGGGATAGCTCTTGAATTTTCATACATTTGAGCATAGCATTCGTTAATGTATTGGAAGTTTAACATCCAAGAGTACATAACATTTTCAAAACCTTCAGGAATTAAAAGGTGAGCTTTTACCATGAAGTCTTCTTCAAGACCTACAACGGCTTCTGTTCTGTACATTAATCTGTCGCGTGTATTGTAAACTGCTTCACGGATGATAGGTAATAAATAACCCAAATCGCAATTCGGTTCGCCTACGATTTTTCTTGCAGCAGCGCAACGGCCGACAACTGTACCGTCGTTGAATAACAATTGGTTAGCGCCTTGAGGAAGACCGATTTTTTCAGGCATATAAATAGGCATACCTGTTAATTCAACTGTTCCGGGGCTGTTTTTAGCTAATTTGTAAGCTTCTGAAACTGATTTAACATGTTCAACATTGTTACCGTAAAAAGGAGCGGTAATAGTTGCACGTGCAGCAGAATAGAGTTTTTTTAACTCCTCTGAATTAGTAAAGTACTCAACTGTTGACATAAATTTTCTCCTATTTTGTCTACTTTATTTACTCTCGTAAATTTCTACTTCCTATGTTATCATAAACATTTTTTTTGTGTTATTATTTTTATCAATTACAACAAGAGGATGAAAAATGACACAAATGACAGTTAAATGCGAAATCAAAGACATTAGCCTTGCAGAACAAGGTAAAAAGAACATAGAGTGGGCGTTTAAGGATATGCCTGTTTTAACTCGCATTATGGAACGCTTTAAAAAAGAACAGCCTTTTAAAGGTTTAAGGCTCACTGCATGCGTGCATGTTACAAAAGAAACTGCAGCGCTCTGCGTTGCTATGCAAGCAGGCGGCGCAGATGCGGTACTTGCTGCGTCAAACCCTTTATCTACTCAAGATGACGTTGCAGCTGCACTTGTTAAATACTGGAATATGCCCGTTTATGCTATAGCAGGCGAAGATTCAGACACTTATCATCGCCATGTGCAAATGGCGCTTGACCATAAGCCTCATTTAATAATCGATGACGGCTGTGACCTTGTTGCTACCGTGCACAAAGAAAGACAAGATTTACTGGAAAATATTATAGGTTCAACTGAAGAAACAACAACAGGGATTATAAGACTTGAGGCAATGGAAAAACAAGGCAGCCTTAAGTTTCCTGCCCTTGGGGTTAATTCAAGCCTTACAAAGCACTTATACGATAACCGTTATGGCACGGGACAGTCTGTAATGGACGGTTTTTTGCGTGCGGCAAATATTTTGCTTGCTGGTAAAACCTTTGTAACTTGCGGTTACGGCTGGTGCGGCAGAGGTGTTGCTACTCGTGCGCGCGGTATGGGGGCAAATGTTATAGTAACCGAGGTTGACCCGCTAAAAGCTCTTGAAGCAGCCATGGACGGTTTTAGAGTAATGCCTATAGCTCGCGCTGCTCGTGAGGGTGATATTTTCCTTACCGTTACTGGGGATAAAAATGTAATTGACGTTGAGCACATTATGAATATGAAAGACGGTGCTTTCCTTGCAAACTCAGGCCACTTTGACGTCGAAGTCAATGTAAACGGCCTAAGAAAACATGTTGTAGAGTACAAAAACGTGCGTCCTAACTTTGACGAGTGGAAACTTGACAACGGAAAATCGGTTTATGTTTTAGCCGAAGGCAGATTATCAAACCTTGTATGTGCTGAGGGTCACCCTGCAAGCGTTATGGATATGAGCTTTGCAAATCAGGCACTTGGTATTGAATTTATTCTTAAAAATAAAGGCAAACTTGAAAATAAACTCTACACTCTGCCAAAATCGGTAGATGAAGAAATTGCAAGAATAAAACTCGAGTCTATGGGTATAGAAATTGATACATTGACTGATGAGCAGCAAGAATACCTTAACAGCTGGACTTCAGGAACATAAAACAAATGTTTTATATTTGAGGCGCTCATTTGAGCGCCTTTTTTAATTCTAAAAAAAGAGGCGTAATTGTTTATCTGGAGTACGCCTCATAGAATTAAGATACGAACTTAGTGTAGAAAATTTTCTACGGGGCTTGTGCCCCGTTAAAATTTTCAAACGAGCCTTAGGATGTGAGCCCGTGGCGGCAAAGCGAGGAGCTTTGGCGGACAGGGCGACACTGGACTTAGCTTTGCTCCTGTGGGTATCTCGCGCCGTTGCGCTCGATTATCCTACGTCGCCTATCGACAGTTGCGCCTGCGGTCTTGCTCCTCGCAAGCCCTTAGGCTCACTCCGGCTCACGCTTTTCACTCTTGCTCCGACATGTCCCACCTTATCCTCAAGTAACCGTTACTTCCTGAGCCTCCGGAGCCTTGTTCAAAGGAGTCGCCTACTGCACCTGCTCCTCCTCCGCCACTTCCTCCAAATTCATTGTTTGCAACATCATGTACTCTTCCCGAGTTACCGTTAACATTACCTGAAGTACAAAGATAACTTGTAACATCAGTCAGTGTTCCATATGTACCGCTCATACCGCCGCCACATGTTACAGCTGCTGCTGCAGAGGATGCTCTTACACCAAAAGGAGCTCCGCCCACTCCCCCGTCAAAGCCATAATTCCATGGGATAACATTAGCATTTAACTGAGATGGCATATTACCGTTTCTTCCTTTAAAACTACTGCTTGAAACACTGTAACTTACTTTATTTGACTCACTTATCAAAAGTCCTAATGTTGTAGTTTGTATATTACCGTCTTGATTAATAACTCCCGACTTTCCTCCCTGAGCTCTGTATGATGTGTCATTAACACAGTTTGTTACAACGGTTGAATTTGTAGAACTTCCAATACAGTTACTTAAATCTTCTTTTTGCTCTAATGTAGCAGCTTTACCTCCCTCACCTGCAAGAAATACTATCTTGTTATCTCCAATAATTGTAGCTGTACCGTTAAGACCGTCTTGACCCGCTGAGCCTCCCGAGCCTCCCGAGCCTACTTCAAATACAATCCTATCTCCCTCAGCTACTTTATACTTAATCTCATAATCTTTATTTGTAGAGCTGTCAACTCCTCCTACACGAGCTCCCGAGCCTCCTCCCGAGCCTCCTAACATTACTCTGTAACTTATCTCAACTTTACCTGAGCCTCCTTTAGCTCCCTTTTGACATGAAGAAGCAGACTTAGTCCCTCTCGGGCAAAATCCTCCCCCACCTCCATAACTTGTATTATTACCTGCAGCAACAGGATTAACATCAGGTGTACCTCCTGTTACTTCTCCCGCTCCTTTTCCTCCCTCAGATTCGCTTCCTGCATATCCTTTACCATTTTCAGTACTTACAACCTGAGAACATCCTGAAGCAGAAGAACATGTTGCAAGGGTAGATGTCTGAGCACCGACACCTGATGTTGTAGCTCTGTTGCCTCCTATACCACCGTTAGCATAATATGTTCCTTTAACTACTCCGCCTCTTTTATGAACAATCTTTGTAGCTCCTCCTTGACTTCCGTTACTTCCCGCAGAACCGCCGTTACCTCCTGTACCTATTGTTATCTCTAAAGTATCAGAAGGAAGAACACTTATTGTCTGAGTATACTTAGCCCCTGATGCTCCGCCGCTTCCTCCATATGGTGTCCAATCCCTTATTTCGTAGACGCAGACAGGTCTGCCTGCTGTTGCACTTCTCGATAATTCGTACACTGGTACTTCTTGAGGATCATATGGATTCCAGTTATACCAAAATATTTGCCCGCCGCCACTAAACATTATGCTTGTATAACAAGCATTTGAGGTAGAACCTGTATATTTACAACTTTGCGAGCTTAAAATAACACTTGAAATCTTGTTCGTATAAGCTTTACTTTTAGCTCCTACAAAATCCAAATACTGTGGTTGAAGATATTTATATTCAGGCGCGGGACTTGCGTCAAAAATTCTTTTTAATTCAGTTGTACTTATAATTCTGCCTATATGCGAACTTGGCAAGGTTCCATAGGCCGAGTGACATTGCGGAACCCAGTTAAGATGTATAGGCAGATAACATTCGCAATACTGTCTTGCACCTGCTGGAGAACATAAAATCATTGTATTAGGATCTTGCCCTCCGGGTGCAAGATACTGGATACTTCCAACCATATGTTTATCTCTAAAACAAACACTATCTCTGTTTATATCTTCATTAAGTTTTATTACTTGTAAATTAGTACCGATGCTGCCATATGGAACCACCGAATCCTGTCTTTTGCTGAAATAGCATAAATCCCGTCCGTTATCAGCCATGTTAGAAAACTTTACAAATGGCGAGGGGCAGCTTTCGCTTCCTGTTTTTCCGTATCCGCCGCCTCCGCCGCCGCCTGCGCCGTAGAGAGTAAAGGTTATCTGATTAACTCCCTTTGGAACAGTCCATGTACTTGAACTTAAAAAAGCAGCATCTTTATCAATATAGCTTGCGCCTCCGCCACCTCCGCCACCTCCTGCACCTTGTAAGAAAAGAGTATTGATACCAACGGGAACATCAAAAGTATAAGTCCCGGGGTTAGGATAAATTTCAAGCCCCTTTTTATTATCAGTCTGTACGCTAACGGTATCTTTCATCCTTTTTGTTATAACAGGAGCTAGTGCCACCATAATAACTGATATTACAAGTACGGCTGTAAGTAGCTCTGCCAGTGTAAACGCTTTAAATTTAGTCCCCCAAAGTGCTTTTTTTAGCAGCACAAAATAGGGCTGAATGAGTTTTTTCATACCTTATAGCTCCAGTGTAGTTAATTAATATATTAGATATTCTAACACCTAACTTTATAAATGTCTACAAAACATAAAAGAATATAATTTATAAAACCTAAATATTAATATCGTACAAGTTGTTTTATCATTACCAAAAAGGGGTAAATATGACAATATTAGCTAAAGATGTGCCTTTTTATCAAATTTCGCAGGTTTCAAAATTACTCGGCATAACAAGTGACAGGCTAAGAACATATGAAGAAGAGGGGCTTGTAAAACCCTACCGTGCGCGTCACACAAAAGACGGCAAAAGACTCTTCAGCCTTGAAGAAATTGAGTGGCTTGAGATTATAAGAGAACTAATTAAATTGGGTGTTACAATACCTGTAATACGCATTATTTTGTCTTCAAAATTCAAAGCAGGTAAGGACTTGTTAAGAGAAAGGGATGAAAATATCCTTGAGCTTATTGAAAAACTGTATTCTCATCCTGTGTATAAAAAATTATTATCCTCAAAGTAAATTTACAAGGAAGTTTTTTTAAGATATCATTTTTTTGACATTAACAACAAGGAGACAAAAATGATTGACTTTGCCCCCTTTAAGCATTTAAAAAAAGACTTCCCCGCATCAGTTATTGTTTTTTTGATAGCTCTTCCGCTTGCAATAGGTATCTCAATTGCCTGTAATTTAAGCATATATTCAGGTATTGTTTCAGGCATTATAGGCGGGATTGTTGTAGGTTCACTTTCGGGCAGTTCCCTGCAGGTTTCAGGGCCTGCTGCAGGGCTTATCCTTGTTGTAATTGATATAATTCAAACCCAAGGAGTTGAAAAACTCTTTTTGATAATATTTCTTGCGGGGCTTGTGCAGATAGTGTTTGGTGTTTTATCTTTAGGCAACTGGTTTAGGGCAATTACTCCGGCCATAATTCAAGGTATGCTGGCAGGTATCGGGGTTTCGATATTTCTTTCTCAATTTCATATAATGCTTGATTCAAAGGCGTCAGGTACTTTTCTTTCAAATATATCCGATTTATGGAGCATAATTTATAACTCCGTTTTACCTTTTGACTTTTCAAGACATCACATGGCTTGCTTTGTGGGCTTTTTAACTATTTTTATAATCATCATCTGGGATACTTTTGCTCACAAAAAACTTAAAGCAATCCCCGCTGCCCTTGTGGCTGTTGTTATTTCATCTCTTTGTGCAAATTTAATGCACCTTGATATAAATTACATAAATATAGGTCAAAATTTTTGGTCGGATTTTTATGTTCTGAATTTTCAAACGGCTCTTGAGGGTGCAAGGTGGGCAAATGTAGCGGTTGCAGTGCTTGTTGTTACTTTTATTGCAAGTGCGGAGACGCTTTTGACTTCAAATGCCATAGATAAAATATGTAACGATTCAAGAACGAATTACAACAAAGAAATAATAGCCCAAGGGGTTGGAAACTCTTTGTGCGGCGTGTTTGGAGCGCTGCCCATAACAGGAGTAATTGTAAGGTCGGCCGCAAACATTGACGCAGGCGCAAAAACAAGAATGTCAGCCATATTACACGGAATGTGGATACTTGTTTTTGTGAGCCTTTTTCCCTCGCTTTTAAACTACATACCTATATCTGCACTTGCTTCAATACTTGTATACACAGGCTATAAACTTGTTGATATAAAAGCTGCAAAATATCTGCTTTCAGTGAGCAGGGGCGAGTTTGCAATTTATCTTATAACTTTATTTGCAATACTTTTTACAAATCTTTTCGAGGGTATAATTTTAGGTCTTTGCGCCGCTCTTATAAAAAATGTCTACAAAGTTATGAGAGTAAATCTTAAAGTTATAGAAAACAAGGAGCAAAATAGCGTTTTGATAATGCTTTGCGGGAACATAACTTTTTTGCAGTTACCGAAACTTATGAGCATTTTTGAAGAAATTGACGACTCAAAAGAAGTCAGCGTTTGCGCTGCTAAGTTGTATTTTATGGACCATGCGGGTGTAGATTTTATCCAAAGCTGGGAGAGAAACAGGCAAAAGACAGGCGCTAAAACTCACATCGACTGGTCAAGAATAAGACGTACTTATCCGAATTTTCATTGGAGAAAATTCCACAAAAACACCTCTAACTCGGCTCATTAGCCCATGTGTAACAATTATCCTTTGACTTATTGACTTCAAAATATGTGGATTTGATAATAAAAATATTAATTAAAATATGAAAGACTATTTATGTTCAAGAAAATATTATCTTCCCTGCTTATAAATTTACTTATATTTCCAAGTGTTCTTGCGGCAGCTGAAACATCGGATACTAAGCAAGAAAAAACATCCATTATAAAAGAATTTAAAACAGGTTCAAAGAGTGTAAAATTTAGCGATAATATCCTAAAAAGAACGGTTGATGACGCTATTGTTCCAAAAAAGCTTGAAACATCGATGAAAAATTCAATAGCGCACATTTACGGCAGAGAAAATGTAGATATAATATATGCTAATGTCTATGAAATTATTAAAAAATCAAAAGACAAAAGAAGTCTCGAGCTTTTAAAAGAAGATTTATCGCGCCCCTCTGACTGGTATAAAGACGAAGTAATTTATATGTTCTACCCCGACCAGTTTGGAGTTAGTGAGGACGGTAAACCAAATACTTTTAAAGATTTGGTCGGTATGCTTGACTACCTCAAAGACTTAGGGGTCACAACCATATATATTATGCCTTTTGCCGATTCTCCGATGAACGATTCGGGTTTTGATGTTAAAAATCCAAAAAACGTAAGAAAAGACCTTGGCGGCATGCCCGAGTTTAAAGAGTTTGCAGACGCCGCAAGGAAAAAAGGCTTTAAAATAAAAGCGGATTTAATCTTAAATCATTTTTCAGACCAACATGAATGGTTCCAATCCGCTCTTAAAGGCGATTTAGACAAACTTCATTACTTTATCGTAAGAGAAGATAAGCCTGAGTATAAAGTCTACAAAGATGAAAAAGTAGGCTATATAGCAGAATACAAAGAAAAAGACGGCACGGTTACGAAAAGGAGAATTATATTCCCCGAAGTGTCCGATAATCACTGGCGAAAAGTAACTATCGAGGGCAAAGATTATTATTTGTATCACACTTTTTATCCTTTCCAGCTTGATATCAACTGGGAAAACCCCAAAGTCCTCTACTATGTGCTTGAAACAGTTGCTTTCTGGGCAAATTTAGGGGTTGATATTTTTAGGCTTGACGCTATTCCTTACTACACAAAAGAAGAAGGAACAACGGCAGAAAATTTGCCTAAAACCCATGAGATAATTCAACTTTTAAGTGCGTTTTTACAAACAACCGCACCACGCTCCATTATTCAGGCGGAAGCTTGCCAGCAGCCAAAAAAAATCCTGCCTTACTTCGGTACGGACAGAAAGGTAGAACATAAGATTTTAGGTGAAACAAAAGAAATACAAAGGACTTCAGAAGTTCAGATTTGCTATCATTTCCCCTATATGCCTGCTATTTGGGCGTCTTTGGTAACTGCTGACAATAAGCACTTCTGGGAGACTTACAAACAAACTCCAAAAATCCCTGAAAGTGCTGCTTGGGCTATGTTTTTAAGAGTTCATGACGAATTAACTCTTGAGATGGTAGACCCTCAGACTCGTGAACTTTTGTATGAGAGCTTAACTCCAAAGGGTGCAACTTTCAGAAAAGGTTACGGTATATCGGGCAGACTTGCAAATTTCCTTGATAATGACCCGGATAGAATTGCCATGGCTTTTTCGATTATGCTTTCACTTCCCGGTGTACCTATAATTTATTACGGTGATGAAATAGGCGTGCAGAATAACTTTGCAAATGCAAGAAAAAGCGCTAAAGCCCGCGAGGCAAAGCAAAAAGCTCAAAAAGAAAAAGTAAATATGCTAAGCTACTTTGACTCTCGCGACATTAACAGGGGCCCTATTAAAAAAAGCGTATTTTATAATGCGATTAAAGACTCCGTAAGCTTTAACCACAGAGTTTATTCAAGGGTTAAAAAACTTATCAAAGTAAGAAAACAAACCCCCGTGCTCTCTCATGGCACCTTTGTTGAATTAAAAACAGAATCCCCTGAAGTTTTTGCATACGTTAGAGAATACAACGGGGAAAGAATAGTTGTTATAAATAACCTCTCTGACAGTCGTGAAAGAGCCACGGTAAACTTTATAAACGATAATTTTGGCAAAAAGGCAAAAGACGTGTACTTTAAAGACCTCTTAAGCGATAAAATGATTAGAGCAAGAGCGCAAAACAAGCAAATAACCGTGCGCTTAAAACCCTATGACGCTCTTTGGCTTAAGCTTTAAACTTATCAAAAGCCAAAAGCGCTGCGCCTATCATACCTGCGTAGTTGCCTGATGTCGCATGGAGGATTTTAGTCGGCAGCGTGACTATTTCATCATTTACCACGCGCTCCATATACTCTACATCACAAAATCTTCCCATAGAGCCCGATAATACTATACAGTCAGGGTCAAATATGTCTGCAAGCCCGATAAGTCCTGATATGATGTAATTTTGCCAGATGTTATACGCGCGAAGCATTTTTTCATCTCCCTCATCAACCCCTCTTATAATGTCATAGGTTGTGATATCTTTATTTCCCGTTACATCAATGCCTGTAATTCTAAGCCCGTTACCTGAGGCGTAAATTTCAAAACAATCGTACGCTTCGCAGCTGCAGCGGCGTTTTTTGTCCATAGACATTTTAAAGTGCATTTCTCCAGCTACGCCTGATTTGCCTTTCAGGAGTTTGCCGTCAACTATAATGCCTCCGCCTACTCCCGTGCCCAGTGTCAGTGTGATGTTATTGTCCATGCCTCTTGCGCTTCCTATTTTATACTCCGCCCAGGCAGCGCAATTTGCGTCATTTTCAACAAAAACGGGTTTTTTTGAAAGTGATTCAAAATCAGTTTTAGGGTAACCGAAAGCAAGATTTGCAGTGGAGCAGATTACCTTTGTATTTTCTCTGTTAACTCCGCCTGCGGTTGAAATCGCTACAAGTTCAATTTCATCTTCAAAACGGGAAATAATATCCCTTAAAAGCACTACAATCTCCTGAGCCGTTTTTGGCGTAGGGTGTTTTTCAATTTCTGATACTATTTCTCCGTTTGTATCAATTTGTGCGGCGTAGATTTTTGTTCCGCCAATATCTAAACTCAGCGCTTTTCTCATTTTAATATCTCCGTAAATCTCTTCGTTATAAGCTGCGGACGGGTTATGGCCGAACCTATTACAACACAAAATGCCCCGCAGTTAAATGCCTCTTTTACCTGCTTTGGTGTCCATATTTTACCCTCTACAATGACAGGTATATTGTAGTTTTTTGTAATTTCTCTGCAAAGTTCAAAATCAGGTGTATCAGGGTTGTTTTTTGTTTCCTGAGTGTATCCGCTCAGAGTTGTTGAAACAATGTCAAAGCCAAGCTCTATGGCGTTTTTTGCCTCTTTATATGTAGCAATGTCAGCCATGGCAAGTTTCCCTTTTGATTTTATAAAATCTAAAATATCACTTAGCTTTTCATCGTTTGGTCTTTTTCGCATAGTAGCATCAAGCGCCACAATATCAGCGCCTGCCTTGATAATTCCTTCTGCGTCCTTAAGTGTCGGGGTAATATAGACAACATCCAAGAAATTATCGGGTATTTTTGAGGGTTTTGTAATTCCTATAACGGGAATTTGCGGGTACATTTCTTTTGCATTTTTTATATCCCGCACACCGGCGAGCCTTAATCCTGAAGCACCGCCAAAAACAACGCTTTTAATCATGGCATTAAGTGCAATTTCATTGTATAGAGGCTCATCAGGCATTGCCTGAACGGAAACCACTATTTTATTTTTCAACTTTTGTAACATATATGAACTACCTTTTGCATAAATTATACACCAAATTGACCATGATTTTTGTTTTTGATTTATACTATTATACAGACACACTTAATTTAAAATAAGAGGAACTATGACTAAAAGTACAATTGAAAGACAAGAAGGAAATCTTGCAAAAATTACCATCACCATTGACGCAAAACAGGCAGACGAATTATACGCCAGAACCTTAAAAAGAATCGGTTCAAATATTAACATTGCAGGCTTTAGAAAAGGAAAAGCACCCAACAATGTTATTGAAAAATATGTAGGTAAAGAAAGAATTAAAATAGAAGCAATCGAGAGCGTATTCCCTATGGAATTTTCTAAAGTTGCTCAGGAAGAAAAACTCGACCTTGCAACTCAGCCTCAGATTGAAAATTTTGAATATGAAACGGGAAAAGATTTGGTAATTAACGTAAAAGCCGAATTAAAGCCTGAATTTACCCTTGCACCTTACAAAGATGTAGAGGTTGAATATGAAGAGTTCAAAAACGACTCTGACGCTATGGAAAAAGAACTTCAGGCTCTTCAGAGCAGATTTGCAACTTTAGAAAAAGTTGACAGAGCATCAAACAACACAGACGTTGTTGTTTTTGACTTTGAAGGAAGTGTTAACGGCGAGCCTATTGAGCATGGCAGTGCAAAAAACCACACTCTTGACTTGGCTCATTCAAACTTTATCCCCGGCTTTGCCGAAGGTCTTGTCGGCCATAGCGCAGGCGAAGAGTTTGTTATAGACGTTACTTTCCCTGAAAACTACCACGAACCAAAGCTAAAAGGCGCACCCGCTCAGTTTAAAATTAATCTTCATGAAGTTAAAGAGCGCAAATTGCCTGAACTTAACGATGAACTTGCAAAAAAAGCAGGCAAATTTGAAACACTTGACGCTCTTAAAGAAGATATTCAAAAATATCTTGACGATGCGCAAACTTTTGAAAACGAAAAGAGAAAATCAGACGCTATTTTCAACAAGGTTTATAACGATACAAATATAGACATTCAAGACTCTATGATTGCGCGCGAGGTTGAAGCGGTTAAAGAAGAAACCAAACAAAACGCACTTCGCCAAGGTCAAGACTGGGATAAAATCGTTGAAACAGAGGGCAAAGACTCTGTTAATGAAAAACTTCGCGAAGAAGCAATTAAGAGAATTAAAAACTCTTTGATTATAGAAAGAATCACTAAAGAAGAAAATATCAAAATTGAACAAAGCGATTTGTTAATGCAGATACAAGAAATAGCAAGAATGTACGGTGCTAACGCAACTTCAGTATTTGAAGAGATGAAAAAGAACCCCTCTTCTTTTGCTCTTTTATCTCAACAAATTGCAACAAGAAAAGTCAACGAATTGCTCTTAAGTTCAAACAAATTTAAGGCAAAAGCATAGTGAATTACGAAAGGAAAATATAGTATGAGTTTTGTACCTGTTGTTATTGAACAATCATCCAGAGGCGAAAGGTCTTTTGACATATTTTCAAGACTTTTAAGAGAAAGAATTATCTTCCTCGGTACTCCTATTGATGATATGGTTGCAAATCTTATCGTAGCGCAAATGTTGCTTTTAGACAGTGAAAACCCCGAAAAAGACATTATGCTCTACATTAACTCCCCCGGCGGCTCAGTTACCGCAGGTTTTGCAATATATGATACAATGCAGCACATAAGAGCTGATGTTTCTACAATCTGTCTTGGTCAGGCAGCTTCAATGGGCGCATTCCTCTTGTCATCAGGTGCAAAAGGCAAACGTCTTGCGCTTCCTCACTCAAGAATTTTAATCCACCAACCCTTAGGCGGTGCGCAAGGTCAGGCAACGGATATTGAAATTCAGGCAAATGAAATTTTGAGAATTAAAAAATCTCTAAACAATATCCTTGCAAATAACACAGGCCAGCCTCTTAAAAAGATTGAAAAAGACACTGACCGTGACTATATTATGACACCTGAAGAGGCTGTTGAATACGGCATGATAGACAGAGTAATTACTTTAGATAATGCTGAAAATAAAGAAAATTAATTTGGAGATATTAAATGTCTAAAACTGACGAACCTAATTTAAAATGTTCATTTTGCGGTAAAACGCAAGACCAGGTTAAAAAGCTAATCGCAGGGCCTGATGTTTGCATATGCGATGAGTGTATTGAGCTGTGTAATGAGATTTTAGATGAGGAATTGTTCAATCTCAAGGGTGATGAAAAAGCCCAAGAGGCAGAACTTTTGTACGAAGGTATTCCAAAACCTCAAGAGATTAAAGCTTATCTTGATGAGCACATTGTAGGTCAGGACGATGCCAAAAAAGTTCTCTCGGTTGCAGTTTATAACCACTACAAAAGAATTGCTCACAACATGGAAAATGAAAAATCCGATGTTGAAATTCAAAAGAGCAATATCCTCCTTGTAGGGCCTACAGGTTCGGGTAAAACATTATTAGCGCAGACATTAGCTAAACTTTTAAATGTTCCTTTTGCGGTTGCTGATGCTACAACCCTAACTGAGGCAGGCTATGTTGGTGATGACGTTGAAAATATTCTCTTAAGACTTTATCAAAGTGCCGACTACAACGCTCAAAAGGCTGAGCGCGGTATAATCTATATCGATGAAATCGACAAAATCGCAAGAAAATCCGAAAACCCCTCCATCACGCGTGATGTTTCAGGCGAGGGTGTTCAACAGGCACTGTTAAAAATGATAGAAGGAACGGTTGCAAATGTTCCTCCGCAAGGCGGAAGAAAGCACCCTCATCAAGAGTTTATTCAAATCGATACATCAAACATCCTCTTTATTGTGGGCGGTGCGTTTGTCGGTTTGGATAAAATTGTTGAAAGACGTGCAGGTGACTCTTCAACCGTCGGCTTTGGTTCAAAATCGGTAAGTGCAGCGGAGAAAGAACTTCAAGCGGCAAAAATGCTTAAAAAACTTCAACCCGACGACTTACTGAAGTTTGGTTTGATACCTGAATTTGTCGGCAGAATACCAATTTATACCGTTCTTGACCCGCTTGATGAGCAAACTCTCAAAATGATTTTAACGAAACCTAAAAACGCTATTGTTAAGCAGTATCAATGCTTAATGCAAATGGACGGTGTTGAACTCAAGTTTGACGATGAAGCAATTGACCTCATCGCAAAAGAAGCCATAAAAAGAAAAACAGGCGCCCGTGCTCTTCGCTCAATTGTTGAAGAGATTATGCTGGATGTTATGTATGAAGTTCCATCAAACTCAGACATAAAGACATTTACAGTCACGGCCGATATGGTGAGCAAAAAAAAGAATGTAGCGGAGCTCATCAAGCTCCCGACAAAAAATAATTTGTCGAAAATTGAAGAAGATATCGCATAGTTGATGTAAATTTCTTGCAAGTTAACAAAAATAACAATAAAATAATGCTATAACCGGTTTGGAGAAAAAAATGAAGAAGATTTTTAAGTTTTTTGCAGTTTTGATTTGTGCACTTGCGCTCAATTTCAACACTGCTTTTGCTGATACTTTTAACGATTTGCCCCCCTCGCACTGGGCATATGAAGCAGTTGAGTACTTGTATGAAAACGGCGTTGTCGTAGGCTATCCTGATGGCAGCTACAAGGCCGATAACAATGTCACAAGGGCTGAGTTTTGCTCTATGGTTGTGAGTGCTCTTCGCTTAAGAGAAAAAACAATTGATTCTATAAGAGAATTTAAAGATGTTGCAGATTGGTACTGGGCATATAATGACATCCAATTAGCATCGTTCTTTGACCTTGTAAAAGGTACACCGGACGGGTATTTCTTCCCTACTAACACTGTTTCTCGTGTTGAAGTTTTATCTGTTGTGCTAAATTCTCTTACCACAAATGATATGACTCAGGATGAGGCTTTATCAATACTTGCAAAATACCCTGATGCAAACGAAGTTCCTCTCTGGGGTCTTGTAAAAACCGCTAAAGCCGTCCAAAACGGTTTAATGTATAATACCCCCGGTCATGAACACACACTTGAACCTAACCGTCCTGCAACACGCGGCGAGGTTGCAATGTTTATCTATAATATGATGGCGCAAGTTAGCATCAGACCTTCAGAAAAGCTTGCAGATAAGAAAAGACCCGTTATAAAAGACGGCTACGTTGTAGAAAACGCTTATTTTGACGGTGATGAGATTGTAATCCCTGCAGGAACAATCTTACCTTTGGGTGTAATGGAGTGTATCAATGTTCAAAAAGCAAAACCGGGTGACCCTTTTGTAGCTCGTGCGCTAGTTAACTTTGTAGATAAAGACAGATTGCTTTTGATTCCTATAGGAACTCAATTCAGCGGTAAAGTTGTTAAAACCAAAAAGCCTTTAAGATTCTTTAAAAACGCTTATATCGCACTTCAAACAGAATCTGTTCTTGATAAAGACGGCAATGTTGTAGGCCCTGCTTTAGCTACACTTGGTCAAAAAGAGCCTGAAATCCGCTTGATAAGAGGTTGTCCGCACTTAACAAAAGTTCGTTACTACGGTACAAGAACTCAAAAAATGTGGATTCACAAATCTCAAAGGGTAGATTTCGTTCTTCAAGAACCTATCAGAATAAAAATTCTTGAAAACCAATTTATTCAATAACGAAAATTAAAATAAGATTAATTTTTGTAAGTTTTATAAAAATCCTTATTAATATGTATATATATTGATAAGGATTTTTTGTTATGTTAGATAATTTGACAAATTCATCACAAAGTATAGTAATTAACTCTCAAGAAATTGCAAAAGAATTCAACAGCCCCTACATTGAGCCGCTGCATATTTTGTACGCGCTCTCTTTGAGTTCTGAAAGCTCGGCAGTTGAGCTTTTGAGCGATTTAAAGCTTACATCTTCTCTTTTTAAGGAAGATATAAAAGCCGCACTTAATAATCTGCCAAAGGTTTCAGGCAATTCTGATTTGTATTTTTCAAAAGACACGGCAGCGGTTTTTGAGCTTGCAAACACTGAGGCTAAAGCACTTAAGGATAAATATATTTCACCTGAGCATATTTTGCTTGGTTTGGCTGATTTTTCCCAAAATGCTCAAAACTCTGCAAATTCGGATATAACAAGAATTTTCAACAAATTTTCAATAACAAAAGATAAGATTTTACTCTCAATGAAAAAAATAAGGGGGGATAAAAAAGTGGATACAAATAATGCCGATGAAGATTATAAAATAATGGAAAAATTCTCCATAGATTTGACTCAACGCGCAAGAGAGGGCAAACTTGACCCTGTAATCGGCCGTGATGAGGAAGTTAGGAGAATTATTCAGGTACTTAACCGCAGAACGAAAAACAACCCTGTTTTAATAGGTGAAGCGGGTGTTGGTAAAACTGCTATTGTAGAGGGCCTTGCTCAAAGGATTATAAGAGGTGATGTGCCTGAAGGACTTAAAAACACTAAGCTTGTAGCTCTTGATATCGGTGCTCTTGTAGCAGGTGCAAAGTTTAGAGGCGAATTTGAAGAAAGACTTAAAAAAGTAATTTCCGAGGTCGAAAAGTCTAACGGCCAGATAATTATGTTCATTGATGAACTGCACACTGTAGTAGGCGCCGGCGCCAGTGAGGGCTCAACTGATGCCGGAAACCTCTTAAAACCTATGCTTGCACGCGGCCAGATAAGGACAATAGGCGCTACAACGGTTAATGAATATCGTAAATATATAGAAAAAGACCCCGCACTTGAGCGTCGTTTTCAACCCGTGCTTGTGGATGAGCCAACTGTAGAAGATACGATTTCTATCCTAAGAGGTTTAAAAGATAAGTATGAAGTTCACCATGGTGTAAGAATTAAAGACTCTGCGCTTGTTGCGGCAGCTGAGCTTTCTAACCGTTATATTACAGACAGGTTTTTGCCTGATAAAGCAATAGACCTTGTGGATGAAGCGGCATCAAGCGTTAGAATTGAAATAGATTCAATGCCCGAAGAGCTTGATAAGCTTGAGCGTCAAAAGCTGCAGCTTCAAATTGAATTGCAGTCGCTAAAGTCTGATAATGACAATCAGGACAATGACAAAATTGCAGCGGTTAACAAGGCCCTAGATGAGGTAAGCTCAAAAGCTGACGTTCTTAAAAAACAATGGGAAGCTGAAAAAAACAGTATTAAAGGCGAAGCAGGCATTAAGGCTGAAATTGAAAAAGTACGCCATGATATAGAAAACGCAGAGCGTGAGGCTGACCTTGAAGTTGCTGCAAAATTAAAATACGGCAAGCTGCCTGAGCTTGAGCGCCAATTAAAAGAAGCAAAAAGTTCGCAAGGCAAGAAAAATACGCTTTTAAAAGAAGAAATTGACGATGAGGATATTGCTCAAGTGGTTTCAAAGTGGACAGGCGTGCCTGTTTCAAAACTTGTCGAGTCTGAAAGCAAGAAACTTATTGAGATGGAAAACCTTATTCACAAGCGTGTAGTAGGTCAAAATGAAGCCGTTGAAGTTGTAAGCGACTCAATTCGCCGTGCGCGCTCGGGCTTAAAAGACCCTAAACGCCCCATAGGTACGTTTTTGTTCCTTGGCCCGACGGGTGTAGGTAAGACAGAACTTGCTAAGGCACTGGCTGAGTTTATGTTTATGGATGAAGATGCTCTTATTCGTATTGATATGACAGAATACATGGAAAAACACTCTGTATCAAGGCTTATAGGTGCGCCTCCTGGGTATGTCGGATACGATGAGGGCGGTCAATTAACAGAAAGAGTAAGAAGAAAACCCTACTCTGTCATATTGTTTGATGAAGTTGAAAAAGCCCACCCTGATGTCTTTAATATAATGCTTCAAATATTTGATGACGGTCGTTTGACAGATTCAAAAGGCAGAACGGTAGACTTTAAAAACACAATTATCATAATGACATCAAACATAGGCTCCGATATTATCCTTGATAACGCCGTTAAGGGGCTGCTATCAGAAACTGATAAAGAACATACAAAAGAAGAAATAAGCGCAAAATTGCACGATTTCTTTAAGCCTGAATTTTTAAACAGGATTGATGAAACAGTGTTCTTTGACGCACTTCGTCTTGATGATTTAAAACACATTGTAGATATTCAGGTTCAATACCTCAAAAATCTGCTTGCTGCAAGAAAAATAGAAATAGAAATAACAGAAGACGCCAAAGAAAGACTTGCGCTAAACGGATTTAACCCGATATACGGTGCTCGTCCCTTAAAACGTGAAATTCGTCAAAGTATAGAAAACCCCTTGTCTAAAGCGCTTTTAAAGGGTGAATTTAAAGACGGGGACAAAATCAAAATAGATGAAAAAGACGAAAAAATCGTATTTTCTAAATAATTTATAAGCCGCTCAAAATGGGCGGCTTATTTATGTCATATTCTCAAGCACTCTAAGTGCTCTTGCAGGGCGAGAAGAGTGCGAGTCTGTGTATTTTTTCAAAAGTAAAAAGCACTTGTTACAGAAGTTCTCATCTACAAGTGAGTCGTATTGTGTTTTTGAGTTTATTTGGGAATTTTGTTGTGCTATTAAAAACTCTCTTATTTTTTTGTGCAGGCCAATGTAAATATCAGAGCCGCCCTTGCAGTCTTTGCAGACTACTCCGCCTGAAGCTACGCTGAAATACCCGCCGTCTTCAAGTTTGCAGCCGCATTTTAGGCATACTTTAAGCTCTGCGCCAAGACCTATAAGGGACATAAATTTCAGTTGAAATTTTATGACGTTTAAAAGTATTTCTGTTTTATTTTGTGAATTTGCGATATTATCCAATATTCCATAGAAAAGCTCATAAATCTTTTCGTTGTTTGAATTATCCTCATCCCCATCCGTGCAGAAAGAGGATATAATTTCTGTTAAATACATTGAATAAGTGAGTTTATCAAGGTTAGCGCGCAGTTTGTTAAAGGTATTAAGTGCTTGTGCTTCGCATATTGTGTCAAAATTTCTGCCGTTTTTTAGCATGATTTTATTCGCGACAAGCATCTGCATTCTTGCGCCCAGTTTTGATTTTGGGCGTTTTACACCTTTTGCGATGCCTTTTATTAACCCGCGCTCGCGCGAGAACATAACCACAATGTTATCATAGTCGCTTAGCGGGTATGTTTTTATATTAATAGCGTCAGTTACAAAACTCTCTTTAATACTTCTCATTAATTTTGCCGGTAATTAGCTCTTATGTACTCTTCGCACAACTGTTCAATGTTGTAGAAATTATACCTTACATCGCAGTTTGGAAGGGCTTTTAAGAACATATTTTTGTAAAACTCTCTCTTGTCGTTTTCTTTTGAAAAAAGATAAATTCTATCAGGATTAGAGCACTCTGAGGCTGTTTTTATAAAGTCAAAAATCACTTCTTTGTTTTCATCAAGCGGAGGATTGATGAAAATCCAGATTTTTGATTTTACAAGCGAACTAAATGCTCTGTGCCAAAAAATCGGATTGCAGTCAGGGTTGTAGGAATTAACCGCATATAAATCAGGAAATGCCGCACTGTCGCAGTTTGGACATTGGACTGAAATTGTCTTTGTTGAAAAATCGCTCTTTAGACTCCTTAGGTTGCAATTTGAGCATACAAAGATGTCAGATAAACCAAGCATAGGAATAAAGGTAAAATCTGATGTATCAGTTCCTTTTACAAAAGGTATTTCAAAATTTATTTCTTTTTCTTTTAAAATTTTTGTTAAATCACTGCTCTGTGATGTTGTTATAAATGAAACCTTGCCTTTTGAGGTTTTTAGCATTGATAAAACTTTATCTATGTCAAAAACTTTAATGTTCACCAGATTATTCAATATTGCTATATCTTTTAAGAGATTATAATCCCCGTCATTGTGCGACGAAAAGAGAAAATTAAGTTTATTTCTGTACTCTTTTATCTTTAAATAGTCGATGTCGCTTGCATTATCATCATAAAATAAGGCTACATCTTCTGCTGCGGGTGTTTCTTTAGGTGTAGTTTGTATAACTTGCACCTGTTCAACAATTTTTTCTTCAGGTTCTTTTGGTGCAATATTATCTTCAATAAAATTTTCTTCAAATTCTTTTATTTCTTCGCTTGCTTCCTGTTGTGCCATATATTCTTCATATGCCTGCCCTTGAAGTTTAATGTCTTCTTCTTTTATAGCAGGCTGAATTTGCTCTTGAGGAGCAGCTGCGGCTGTATTTTCTTTTGGTAAATCAAGTATTTCTTCAATTGTCGGGCATAAAATTTCTGTTATTTCAAGCGGGATATCGCTTGTTTTTACATATTCAAGTATCTGCTCAAGTTCTGATAAAAACTCAAACTTGTGCCCTGTGTGAAATTTTTCATGCAGTTTGTATGCTCCGTCTTTTAGAAGATGCATATCTTTTTTTCTGATAGCAACTTCAAGACGTTTTATTGTCATAGATTCTGATTCTGGGAATGGCGCCATTTTTACTCCTTAGATTATATCGTCATCTGCCATATTTTTCGCACCGTGATAGATTCCTCTTATCATTTGTTCAAGTTCGGTTTTCTTATCACTGTACTCGATGGCTGTTTCCTGTGTTATTATGCCGTGCTTTAGGAGATTGTAGATTGAAGTGTTCATTGTTGTTAAGTTTGGGAATTTGCTTTTTTGCATAAGCAAATATACATCTTCAAAATTGTTTTTTAAAAGATAATCTGAAATTGCAGGTGTTACGCTTAAAATTTCAACTGCGGCTGCAAGCCCGCCGCCTACTTTTGGTAAGAGTTTCTGTGAAACGGTCGCTCTTAGGGTGTTTATAACCCTTTGAACTATAAGGGAAGATGACTTATCCTCAAAAAAGCCTAAAATTCTGTTTATAGTTTGAATACAAGAGTTTGTGTGCATTGTAGATAGCACAAGGTGACCTGTTTCAGAGGCTTCAATTGCTGCTTCAAGAGTTTCTCTGTCTCTTATTTCACCTACAAGTATAACATCAGGGTCTTGCCTTAGTGCGTATTTAATGCCCGAGGCAAAAGTTTCCGTATCTGTTCCAAGGCCTCTTTGTGTTATTAGAGATTTTCTATCCGTATATAAAAACTCAACAGGGTCTTCTATGCTTATTATGTGTTTTTGCTGTTCTTTGTTTATTAAATCCATCATAGCCGCAAGCGTGGTAGATTTACCGGAACCTGTAGGCCCTGTAACAAGTATGATGCCGTTGTTGAATTTTGTAAGTTCGCCTAAATACGGAGGCAAAGAGAGCTCTTCAAGTGTAGGGATGTTGTATGGAATAACCCTCAGAGTTAATTTAGGCATACCTAAATCTTTACAGTAATTGACACGATACCTCGAGAGGTTATGAATTTCATAGGTAAAGTCAATGTTATTCGACATTCTTATGCTTTCAAGGATGTCTTTTCTTGCTATAGTTGTCAGGATATTTTCGAAGTCTTCTTCATCTAAAGGCGGCATGGCTGTTCTTAAGATTTTACCGTCAACCCTTAGTGACGGTGCTTTGCCTTCTCTAAAGTGAATATCCGAAGCATGAGCTTTGTGTGCTTTTAGTAAAAAATCTTTTAAATCAAATTCGGAACTCAAAATGCCTCCTATAGCCCGATAATATTTATATTTTATACGGTTTTGCCCTTTAAGACAATTATAAACTAAAACTCATCTTTTTTACAGTAAATATAAGCAATTTGAGCTGTTTTGTATGAGTATTATTAAGAAATGTAACAAGGAAAATATTCCATGGGCAATTTTTTAAAATAAAAATTTTTTATTAAAGAGTAGGTTAGTTTAAATTAAGTTTATTGGAAGGAAGTTTACTATGACAGTTGGTTTCACAGGACTGACTAATTACACAAATTATTCTGCTCTAAATGGCATTTCAGGCAGCTATGGCGGATTAGGTACAAATTATTCAGTTCCCCTATTTAACAATTACAGTGGCATGTATGGCTACTATTACGGTATGGACGTAGATGACGCAAGAGAAAATTTACAAAACAGCTATGACTTATCTACTTTGCAACAATCTTACGGCAACAAGCAAAGTGTTCAATCTCTTGATTGGTCACAGTTATGTGCAAACATCTCAACTCTTCTGCAACAAGGCAGAACAGATGATGCTATAGCCGAATACAAAAAATTAACAACATCTATGTCTGCTGCATCACAATATCAAGGTTATGACGAAAGTCAAATAAAAGCCCTTGCTCAAAGAATGTACGCTCAAACAATGGGCACAAACTTGGTTGATGATATTGAAACTTATGCATCAAGCTCATTTGTACAAGGTTTAAAAGCAGGTGTGCCGATTTTAGGAACAATATTTGCTCAAGGAAATTCAAAAGACGATATGATTTCAGAAGTTACAGGTGTTAACCAATCAAAAGGTACGGAAGCCGCAAAAGCTCTAGGTGCATTGACTTCAGGTGTTGGTGTCGGTGCTGCAGCAGGCGCAGGAATAGGAGCTTTCTTTGGCGGTATAGGTGCTGTTCCCGGTGCTATTGTAGGCGGTATAGTAGGTGGTGTAGCTTCAATCGGCAAACTTATTTTCAGTTAAAACAAAATTTTAAACTTCCTCATTCAAGCATAATAAACAAAGCAATTAACAACAACCTAAAAAAATCCCGCAAAGAACTTGCGGGACTTTTTTTATTTAAAAAAGATTTTAGTCGTCCAGTGCATCAACACCGGGGAGGACTTTTCCTTCGATAAATTCTAAAGATGCTCCGCCGCCTGTTGAGATGTGAGTGAAATCATCGCCGTTGCAGAATTTTTTAGCTGCGCTAACTGAGTCACCGCCGCCTACAACAGATACCGCACCTGCTTTTGTTGCTTCAACAATAGCTTTTAGAACAGCTTTTGTACCTTGCGCGAATTGAGGATTTTCAAATGCGCCTACAGGGCCGTTCATAAGGATTGTTTTTGATTTTTTAATAACATCTTCAAAAGCCTTTTGAGTGTTAGGGCCGGCATCAACCCCTTCAAAACCGTCAGGAATTTCATTTACGGGAACAACTTTATTTGTGCCGTTGCCTGAAAAATCATCGGTAACAAGTACATCTGTTGCCATAATAAGGTTAACGCCTTTGTCTTTTGCTTTTTTCTCAATTGCTTTTGCAACTTCCATCTGGTCATCTTCATGGATAGAGTTACCGATTTTGCCGCCGTTAGCTTTTACAAAAGTATAAGCCATACCGCCGCCAACGATTAAGTTGTCAACTTTATCCAAAAGGTTTTCTAAAACGCCGATTTTAGATGAAATTTTTGCACCGCCGACAACTGCCGTAAACGGTCTTTGAGGGTTGTTTAAAAGTCCGCCAAGAGCGTTTAGTTCTTTTTCCATTAAAAGACCTGCAACAGCGGGTTTTAGAACATGAGCAAGCTTAGCTGTTGAAGTGTGTTTTCTGTGAGCTGCGCCAAATGCGTCATTTACATAGAAATCACCTAATTTTGCAAGTTCTTTTGCAAAAGTCATATCGTCGTCTTTTGCCTCTTCTTCTTTGTAGAAACGAATGTTTTCTAAAAGCGCAACCTGACCGTCTTTTAAGTCTTTAAGTTCTTCATCTGCGCCTTTGCCAACGGGTTTAGATACAAATAAAACATCTTCGCCAAGAACTTTTGACATATATTTTGCAACGGGAGCAAGAGAAAATTCTTCTTTCCATTCGCCTTTCGGACGGCCTAAGTGAGCCATAAGAATGATTTTAGCCCCTTTGTCTTTAAGCATTTTAACTGTAGGTAAAATCGCTTTAATTCTTGTGTCATCAGTTACATTTTTGTTTTCATCCAGAGGAACATTAACATCAACTCTGACAAGAGCGCGTTTACCTTGGACATTTTCTAAATCTTTAATTGATTTTTTCATAAATTTGTCCCCTATAATCTTTCTAACGGCTATATTTTATGTCAAAAAAACCATATTTACAAGATTTTGTGTTAAAATTCAAAAGTTATGGAATTAAATCCCGTTATAGTTTCGGTTATTTTACTTTGCGCGCTTTGCCTTTTGCGCGTAAATGTTCTGCTATCACTTATTATTGCTGCAATTTCAGCCGGACTTTGTGCTCATATGAGTATTGATAAAATAATGAATACTTTTATACAAGGCATGGGTGCAAATTCTGAAACCGCGCTAAGTTACATTCTCTTGGGCGCTTTTGCTGCTGCTATGACACACACCGGTTTAGCGCAAATTTTAGCTCGAAGAATAGCCCTTTTTATAGGGAACAATAAATATCTTCTGCTTTTTATAATAGGTGTAATTGCCGTTATGTCGCAGAACTTAATCCCTGTGCACATTGCTTTTATCCCTATTTTAATACCGCCTCTTTTAGGTGTTATGAATAAATTAAAGCTTGATAGAAGAGCGGTGGCAAGTACTCTTGCTTTTGGCTTAAAAGCTCCATACATTGCTCTGCCTGCGGGTTTTGGGCTTATTTTTCAAGGCTTAATTGCAGATAATATGACACAATCAGGCATGCAGGTTTTAAAAACGGATGTTTATAAAAGCACTTGGTTTTTAGGTTTAGCTATGTTTATAGGGCTTTTAATTGCTATATTTATAACATATAGAAAACCAAGAGAATACAAAGACATTGACCCGATTTTAGATGAGTGTAATGTCTCAAAAAAATCCCTTCGACTTCGCCGCAAGCACTATGTTACTTTGCTTGGAGCGTTTGCAACTCTTGCGGTTCAACTTATAAGCGGGTCTTTACCTTTAGGTGCGCTTGTGGGCTTGGGGATAATATTTGGTGCAAAGGCAGTCAGAAGAAGACATATGGATAAGTTAATAAACGAAGGCATAGGGCTTATGGGCTATGTTGCTTTTGTTATGTTAATAGCAGCGGGTTTTGCCCTTGTTCTTAAAGAAACAGGCGGGGTTGAGGCACTTTTGAATATGATTTTACCTTACATGCAAAGTTCAAAACTCATATCTGTTACTTTAATGCTTTTAGTGGGTTTGTTAATTACCATGGGCATAGGGACATCTTTTGGTACAATACCTATTTTAGCGGTTTTATTTATTCCTCTGTGCTCAAAGTTAGGACTTAGTGTGCCTGCTTCGGTGATTGTCCTTGCAGCGTCCGCTGCACTTGGTGATGCGGGTTCTCCCGCTTCTGATACCACTTTAGGGCCAAGTGCGGGGTTAAATGCCGATAATCAGCACAATCACATAAAAGACACTTGCATACCTACATTTTTGCACTTTAATATTGCTCTTATTTTGGCTGCGATAATAGCTGTGTATATTTTTTAAAATTCATCTTTTTTCCATACACTGTAGTAGTGTCTGTCATTTGAACTATATTCAGGCGCGTACTCTATATTTATAAAACCGCAGGCCATAAGCATTCTCTCAAGCATAATTGCTTGACGGTCAAAAGCGCCGATTATAAGAAGAGAATTTTTATTCATTTTTTCTCTTAATTTACCCGCAAGTTCAATTCTGTCTTTGGCCTCCAGATATGGCCAAAAATTTCTGCACATAAATACGTTATCCCCGTATTTTACCTCATTAACAGTACTTATTGCGTCGTTTAAACTAAAATTTACCTCTTTTTTAAGTGTAATTTTAGGTTTTATAAAATTCGGCCCGTCGTTTTCAAAATATTCATCCCACCTGCCTTTTGTATTTTTTACCATAGAGCTTCTCTCGCCCGAGGTTATGGGATAAATTCCTTTTTTAATTACTTTCATCATCTCTTCGTCATAGTCAGACGCACTGATTGGTAAGAATTTGTCGGGATTTTTCGAGTTTATTTTAATGGCTGCTGCCATGGAATAAGGTTCCGAACCGTCCGAGCAGCCGATTGAGTAGACATTTACTTTTCTTGAGTCGCTAAAGTTTTCATCAAGGTATTTTGCAAGTTCGTCCCAGACTAAGTCATTTCTGAAAAACCAAGTTGTGTTTCTGTGTACAACTCTGTTGTCTTTGTCTTTTACTTCTCTGTCATTGGCGCAAAAAGATATTTTTGACAGATATGATAGTGAGGAAACATTCAAATTCATATTTTTTCTAAAACAAAACTTTTAAAAAATTGCCATGCTTAGAGTATAATTATTGTAAATAAAATTACGGAAGGAATAAATTATGTCAGAAACAACTTTCAAAAACACGACAGTTAAGCTCAATGACACGGGATTTTCAAAATACTCGGCTCTTGCAGCAGATGCAGTGTGCGACATTAAATCTCGTGCAGGTAAAAAAGGACAATTCCTAAATTGGATTGGATTTTTGCCCGAAAATCAAATCAAAAATATAGACACTCTTTTTGATATGGCAAAAAAAGCCCGAGCTGACAAGTACACAGACATTGCAGTTTTAGGTATAGGCGGTTCTCGTCATACAACCGAATCTTTGGTTAAAATGCTTGGAATTGACGCGCACGCTCATTTTTATTCATCAGTTGACCCTCTAAGCTTTGAGCGTTTTTCAAAAACTTTAGATTTAGATAAAACTCAGTTCCTTGTAGTTTCTAAATCAGGCGGAACTTTAGAAACAACAGTAGCATATGAAAGTGCTAAAAAGTTAATGCAAGATTACCTTAAAAAAGAAGACGTATCTGAAAGATTTATTGCAATGACTGACGCTTCAAGCGAAAAAAGCGCTCTAAGACGCCTTGTTGATAAAAAAGAGCTTTCAATGAGCGGTTATGTTCATGATGATGTCGGCGGAAGATTTTCTGTATTTGATGATGCAACAATTTTCACCCTTGCATTTTTAGGTGTTCAAAAACAAGATGTAATAGATATGCTAAATTCTTCTCTTGAAGCTCAAAAAGAATTTATGTGCAAAAATATAGAAGAAAATGACGCTCTAAGACTTGCTATTTTCAATGTTGAAGCAAGACAAAACGGCAAAACAAAACACTTTGTCGAGTACTTTGGTGATGCTTTTATGGGCACAACATTATGGGAAAAACAACTTAAAAATGAATCTTTAAAAGCAAGAATTTCAACAGATACAAACGTAGGCCCCGGGTATCTTCACTACAACGCTGAGGCTGATTTGGATGAAAACAACAAAGATTCATTCTTTACTTTTGTATATGTTAAACCTGAAGATAAAGTCTTTAGCGCAGTTATTGAAGGTGTTGTTAAAGCTTATTCTTCTCAACACCCTGTATCTCAAATTGTCCTAAATGACTTGTCTTTCAAAACTCTTGGAAGATTTATCGAACTTAAACACTTTGAAACTCTATACACGGGTAATATTTTAAGACGTATGGAAGATAATGTTACACCTTCTGATGAAGCTATGGCTGAGGTGCTTCAACCAAATGTTGAAAAATACAAAAAAGAAGTAAAAGCCGCAATGGCAAAATAACTCTAAAACCCGAGAGAAATCTCGGGTTTTATATTATCTGTATTCTTTTTCTACTTCAAGGCATATAAGGTGTTCTATCATCTCATGGGCCTCTTGAATTAAGGGTGTATCATTTGAGGGGACACATATCGGTATATCCGCTTTTTGCAGATAAGCGGTACCGAGCATTTCACTTGTCAGGAAAATTACCTGCATGCGTTTTTGTTTGGCGGTGTCAATAGCGCTTAAGATATTTCTTGAATTACCGCTTGTAGATATTGCAATAAACACATCCTGCTCATTACCAAGCGCCTCAATTTGTCTTGAGAAAACATGCTCATAGTTAAAATCATTTGCAACAGCCGTTAAAACGCAAGTATCTGCGCCAAGAGCTATGGCGGGAAGGGCTTTTCTTGCACTGTAGAATTTTGCACAAAACTCTGTTGCCATATGCATAGCGTCAGCCGCTGAGCCGCCGTTGCCTGCTATCAGGATTTTACCTTTTCTTCTGAGTGAAGATATTACAATCTGACTTGCCTGATAAATTTTCATAAGCAATCTGTCATTATTCAAGATTGCAGTTTTTACATCGATTGAATGTTCGATGTAGTGCTTGATATCTTCCAGCAATTTAACACCTCAAATCTGCTACATTATTAATAATAACATTTTTTCAGGCTTTTTCAATGCAACAAATTGTGTATGTTTTCAAATGCTTGACAAAATAATAAAAATGATATAAACTGATAATTGTTATCATATTTTGTTGAAACGCAAGAAAGACTGGCATGAATTACTCAAGACAAAGAGAACAAATATATGAAGCTTTAGCTAATAATATTGTACACCCGTCCGCTGAGTATATTTATGACATCTTAAAAGAGGCAAACAGCAATATATCCTTGGCTACGGTATACAGAAACCTGAATAAAATGGCGCATAGCGGCAGAATTAAAAAAATACAGGGGCTTGAGGATAGAGCGCATTTTGACCACAATACTTTTGAGCATTATCATTTTATATGCAAAAAATGCGGTAAAATATATGACATACCTTGTGAGGTTGCTCCTGAAATTATCAATAAGACAGAAAAATCCACAGGGTTTAAAATCGAAAGTCACGATATAGTTTTTAGCGGCGTATGCCGAGAATGTAGCGAAAATGAAAGGTAGAAAAAGATGAAAAAATTTGTATGTACCGTTTGCGGATGGTCTGTAGAAGCTGATAAACAACCCGAAAAATGTCCTCTTTGCGGCGCAACAACTTTCAATGTTGTAGGCGAAGGCGAAGATAAAGTATATGCTTGCGAGCACACTATTGCAACAACTGAGGGACTTGACCCTATGGTAGTTGAAGGTTTGAAAGCTAACTTTGCAGGTGAATGTACCGAAGTTGGTATGTATCTTGCTATGAGCCGCCAAGCTGAGCGCGAAGGATATCCTGAAGTTGCTGAAGCATTCAAAAGATACGCATTTGAAGAAGCTGAACACGCTGCTAAATTTGCTGAATTATTGGGCGAAGTTGTAACTTCTTCAACTAAGAAAAACCTTGAAATGAGAGCCGACGCTGAACATGGCGCTTGTCAGGGTAAACTTGATATTGCAAAAAGAGCAAAAGAACTCGGCTATGATGCTATTCATGATACGGTTCATGAAATGGCTAAAGACGAAGCTCGCCACGGCAGAGGCTTTGACGGTTTATTGAAAAGATATTTTTCATAAAAAACTCTTCTAAAAATTACCGCCCTTTTAAAGGGCGGTTTTTTTATAAATTGTGCAGATTTTGTTGTGAAACATTTGTAACGCGAAGCCCGAATTTGTCCTCTATTACAATTACTTCGCCATATGCTATAAACTTTCCGTTGGCATAGAGTTCAACCTGCTCCCCTGCGACTTTATTAAGTTCAACTATTGAGCCTTTGCTTAAATCAAGAATTTTCTTAACAGACGAGCGCGCTCTGCCAAGCTCAACCGTTATGTGCATTTTTACATCCTGCATAATGTCAAGATTTGCCTTGGGGTCGTCACTTAGGCGCTCTTCATTGTCTTCAAAAGAAACAAACTCAACGGGAGAAACGGTAACAAGGTCAATACTGCCTTTTGGTTGTTTTTGTTCATACTCGGGAGTTTTTACAGGCTCATAGCCGAGCTCTTGCTCTTTTTCTTCTTGAATTTCAAGAGTTTCAACCGGCTTGGTGTCTGTTTGTTCAACATCTAAAGCAGGTTCAATATTGTTTTCTAATTCGGTATTTTTTATCTCTTCTTCCATTTTTCCTCTATTGGATAATAAATTGACCGAAGCTTACTCTTAAAACTTCTCTTTGACCGTTAAAGACTGTGTTTACCATTTCTTTAATTTCTTCTTTAGCAAGTTCTTTGCCTGTTGCGCTTGAGAGTTCGTCAGATGTTTTATTTGACATAACTGAAATTATCGCATCTCTTACGGCAGGTTTGTACTGTTCCATCTCAGCTGCGATAGATTCCATAGGATTAGCAGGTGCTGCTCCATGGCCGCCTGAAGCTTTTTGGGGAGTATTCAAGAGCTCAATTTCTTCTGGAGTTTTTGATAATTCCATTGCAACATTGACTTTTAGATACCTTCTTGGAGTGATGTCGGCAAGGTTTAAGATAAAATCGCCCAAATCAAGCAAGATGCCTCTTTCATCTTCCACCTGTTCCGTTTCTTCGATTTGTTCATCAGCACTGTGGAAAGCTGAGATTTTATTTGTAATCATCGTATCAAAAAGTGAGTACATAATAACCATAAATATCGCAAGGATTATTATTGTAACGACGGTATTTGCCACAATCATCACATTTGTGTTTATGTTACCAAGGGGTTTTTTTGCTCCCTCTTCTTTTGGTTTTGCATCTTTTGCCTGTATTGGTTTTGACATATTTCAACTCCGTTAATTAACAATTACTATATCTACTCTTCGATTTTTTGCCCTGCCCTCATCTGTGTTATTGCTCGCAACGGGCTTGTTGTCGGCATATCCTGAGGCGCTCAGGCGCTCTTTTTCGATACCTGAATTTATAAGATAACTTACAATATTTGTGGCTCTTGCCGTTGAGAGTTCCCAGTTTGAAGAGTATTTACCGCCTATAATCGGCATATTGTCGCTATGACCCTCTACTATTATATTTTTATTACTCTTTTTAAGTTCACCTGCCACAGCGTCCAGCGTCTTTTTGGAACTTGCTTTTATTATAGCAGAACCCTCGTCAAAAAGCACCCCATCGGACAAACGTATTGTAGTTTTTGTATTTTCTTTAATTATTTGCGCTTTATTTTTATCACTAAGACCGCTATTTATATTTTGTGCCATTTTTTCAAATTCTATAACTTTAATTTCTTTAGAATCTGACGGATTTTGAACACCGTCAAGCAGGTGGTTTGGACCTGTTTGGGGTGATGTTTTTTCATATTTTTGTTCAGGATTTTTTGCAAGAGCTTCGTTTTTTATGTCCAAATTGGAGCTAATCCATAAAACCATAAATATCGCAAGCAATACGGTTACAAAATCCGCATAAGATACGACCCAGCGGTTTAGATGATTTTTTTTCTCGCTTGTATCTGTTTTTTTATAGAGATTTTTGTATTTTTCGTATAAATTGTTCATTTTCTATGCCGCAAAAGGTATTACTTTGCCTTTTTTTGATATTTCACTTTCCCTTAAAATCTTATCCAGCTTTTCGCTTATTACAATTGAACTTTGCATATTTGCTATGTCAATTATGCCTGATATTATTATCTCCTGTTCAAATAACTTATCATCAAGGTTGTTTTTCAATTTTTTTGCAATGGGCAGAAAAATTAAATTTGCAACGCCTACCCCGTATATGGTTGCAATAAAAGCTGTTGCAATTCCCGATAGGAGCGCTTGGGGGTTGGTGTTTACCGTACTTATTTGAATAAGGCCGATAATCGCCCCTAACATGCCAAAAGTGGGCGCATATCCGCCAAGTTCTTCAAATATTTCCACGTTTTTAAAATCGTTTTTATTTTCATAAAAGCTCATCATACGAAGATTTTCTTCAAGTGCTTTTATATCTGTTTCCTCGAGCGCCGTTTTTAGAGCACTGTATAAAAAAGGATTTTGTATGTAGTCGCTGTATTCTCTAAGGGCTAAAATGCCGTTTGCGCGGGATATTTTAGCCATTTCAACAAGCTCGTCTGCTATATAGAGAAGCTCTTGGTTGTTTTTTGCTATAAAAAGCGATTTTAGCGAACAGAAAGCTTTTATTATTTCTTTTGTAGAAAAAGCTATGCAGCCTGCGCAAAGCGTTCCGCCAAGGACTATTAAAAGCGCATGGGGTGCAATAAGTGTGCTTATGGATTTTGTTTTGATAATTACGGGGGCAAAAATAGCCAGCAGCCCTAAAATCATTACAAGTATTATTTCCGGCTTAATTTTAGAGGTATTCATTTTCACCCGTACCTTTTCTTAGGCTTTTTACCCAGTTTGTAAAATTCTCTTTTTTAGTGTTTATATTCTCTTTTGTGTCTTCTTTGAGTTTTTCCGTGTCCCATTTTTTTGCATCAATATCAGTCAGGCGTTTTCTTGAGCCGACATTTTTCATATCTTTAAAGTATTTAGCTACATTACCTCTGTTTATTTCAACGGGCGGTGTTTGATATGACGGGTCAATCGTTCTCATTCTTACGTTTTTAGCTATTTCAGGGCTTATGTATTTTGAGTATTCTTTTAATCTTAACATGCCCTCATAGTTGCTTGATATAGTTGTATCAAGGTTTTTGAACTTGTTGTTTCTTATGTTTTTAGCGTAAATCTGCTCCCAAAGTACAATTTCGTTTTCCACATCAACATAAGCTACATACACGCTTACTCTGTGTGTCGGGTTTACTACATCCAAACCTGATACGTTTGCAACATTCCAGAGAGTATTTTTTAGAAAATCTCTTTGAATGTCAACAGAGCTTGTCATAACGACAAGTTTTTTGACACCTGTTGCTCTTGCAATTTTTTTTAAAAGCGCATAGTCAAGGTCATAACCCTGTTGCAGCGAACCGAGCGCTTCAACATCATATTGATTGAATCCAAGCTGAGAGAGCAGCCTTTGTGTTGTATCAACACTTACAACACTTATACCTGATTTAACAAGGTCAGCCCTTACATCCTGTAAGAAAAATTCAGGTGTTTTAAAGTAGGCGTTATAAGGGTTTATCTGAGTTAAAATGGCGTCAGATATTATCCCTATGCGCTCATAGCAAGAACCTCTGCAAGCAAAGCTTAACAGTACAAATGCCAACAATAAAAACCTTATTATACCCCTTGTCATAGTAATTAAATTATCATTCATTTTTTTTGGACGAAAATCATATATACGTATGAAATTTTTGACATTGGTTCAAAAATCATTAAATTTAATTTGAAAAATACCGAAAAATAGACTGTATAAGTATAGTCGGACGCTAAAATGCCTTTTCGCTACAGACTCCAAAAGTTCCTTGAAATAAGAATAAGAAAGAAAGAAGAGCAGCTTCAAGAGGTAATAAAAGCCCAGGCTGAAGTTGACAGGATAGAACTCCTTATAATCAAGAATAATAAGGATATTCAAGATACAAGAGTCAACATGAGAAAATCCGACCCTATGATGTACGATGGTTTTGATAAGTTTTTAAAGCACCTTTACGAAGTAGGTGAAAAGCTTGAAGAACAAAGGCTCGAGGCCATAAAGGCATTGGAAGTTGAAAAAGAAAAATTAAGGGAACGCGAAAAGGAAGTAAACGTACTTGAAAAACACAAAGAACACAAGCGTGAAGAGTATTTACAGGAACAAAAAGCATTAGAGCTCAAGCAGCTGAATGAAATAGGCGCACAAAAACACTTTGCAAAAACCCGTGAAGCAAAGGAAGAAGAAGAAATTGAAGCACTTTTGCAGGAGAAAAATGATTATCGAAAACACAGCTAATACTCAAAATATTGAACAGATGCCACCCGTTGAAAACTTTGGCGAAGCCTATAGCAAAAAGGGCGGTTTTTCTCTTATGTTTAAAAACGAACTGGACAGAATTATGTCCAATTTCTCTCAGGATAAGGTTTTAAACAAAGACGACGAGATAAATAAACTCTTTTTGGATTTGGATTTTGACTCTCAATATGACATTGAAGCGGCCAAAGTTGGGCAGGCTGATGCTATGTTTTTCCTTAATCTTCTTAATCAAAACGGACTTATAAACTATCAAGTGAGTGATGAGGGGTTATCAGTTTCAACAAAAAACTCTAAAAACATTGAAGTCTCCAACACTCTTATGACAATGCTAAAAAGCTCAGTTGACTCTAAAAAACCCATAAGAATGGACTTTGATAATAACGTCACGGTTATTTTAAAACTCGATGACAAGGGCAAGGTCAATGCTCATTTTATCCCCGGTGATAAAGCGGTTGAAGAGTATTTAAAAAATAATATTCCATACCTCAGACAACGATTTGACGAGCAAAATATTTCATACTCAAACATAAGCTACAGACAATACAAAGACCAAAGAGAAAACAACCAAAACCAAAAGGAGAATAAACAATGAAAGATGCCTACGTTAACGCCATAAACATCCAAGCGGCAACAAGACACTGGATGGACGCGGTAACAGAAAATATGGTTAATATGTACACCCCCGGCTACAGGGAAAATCAGGTTACTTTCAAGACCTTTTTGGACGCGGTTCAATTAGACGGGTATCTTAAAAACACGGGACAAGGTAAGGCAATCCCCGGTACTTCTACGGAAAACGTCTTTCTTGAGGGTAACGGCTACTTTGTTGTGAGAAACGATGAGGGAAGAATTGCCTACACCCGCCTCGGTGAGTTTAAATTTGACTCTGAGGGTGTTTATAAAGCATCTGACGGCTCAAAAGTTCAAGGTTATATTCTAAATGACAGGGGCGAAATCATGTCAGGTACAAAGTCGCTGACAAGTGCCGAATTTGATGAAACAACCGCCCATGGCGGAGCGCTCAGTGTTCCCACAACAGAAATTAAACTCTGGATTGACCCTGATAACGGTAAGTTTTTGGGCAAATATGATGAATATGAAATAAAAGGCGACGGTATTTTATACGGTAAAACAAACGGCGGCGCTGAGGCTACTCCTTTGTACAAAATTGCCGTTATGAACTTTCACAACCCGCAGGAACTTTACCAGTATAAAGACGGATATTTTGTTGAAACGGCTCAATCAGGCAGACCCGTAGTTGGCAAAGCCGAAATCACAAGCGGTATGCTCGAATTATCTAACATCGACTTTAAAGCAAACGCAACCTACTATCAGGAAGCAAAAATGCAGATGGAGCTTTCAAATAAGCTTATCTCAAGCTATAAGCAGCTATTGCAAAATGCGCTGCAGTTGCTGGATTAATTTTCTTCAACTTTAGCGCGCAGTTCCTGAAGTTCATATTTTAACCTGTTTAGTTCGCACTTAACAGGGTCGGGTATTCTGTTGTGCAAAAGCTGCCCTTGAATAAAGACCCTCTGCTGCACAATTCTTCCCGGTATACCTACAACGGTCGAGTGCTCGGGTACATCATCAATTACAACACTTCCTGCGCCTATGTTTGTATAGTCGCCTATTGTTATGTTGCCAAGGACTTTAGCGCCTGCGCCCACTGTGACGTTGTTTCCGACTGTCGGGTGACGTTTTCCCGTGTCTTTGCCAGTACCGCCGAGAGTTACACCCTGATAAATAAGTACATCATCGCCTATTATAGCCGTTTCGCCGATTACAACGCCCATACCATGGTCAATAAAAAAGTTCTTGCCTATTTTTGCCCTCGGGTGAATTTCAATGCCTGTAAAAAACCTTGCCATCTGCGAGATTAGCCTTGGAATAAAAGGAATGTGCCATTTTGTGAGCTTATGAGCCAGTCTGTACGCCAAAAGCGCGTGAAAACCGGGGTAGAGAAGAATAATCTCAAAAAGGTTTCTTGCCGCAGGGTCTTTGTCATAAATTGTTTTTATGTCGCTGCAGACGGTTTTAATCCCTCTTACTATAGACAAGCCTTTTTTCTTTTCTTCCTGCATTAAAAAATGCCCCCCGAGAGGTATCTTTCGCCGTTGTCAGCCAAAATGCACACTATCATTTTTTCTTTGCCTTCAAAAGAGTATTTTTTATCAAGCCTGATGCCTGCCGCTACAACGGCACCTGATGAAACGCCAAGGAGCAGACCTTCTTTTTTTGCCATATCTTTTGTTATTTTAATAGCCTCATCACCCTCAATATCGACAACTTTATCTATTACATCAAGGTCAAGAGTTTTTGGTACAAAGTTTGAACTTATTCCCTGTATAACATGTGCTGCCGCTACACCTTTGGTTAAAAGCGGGCTTTCAGCAGCCTCAACACCGTAGGCTTTTATTTTGGGGTTTAATTCTTTTAATCTTTTAGCGCAGCCTGAAATTGTTCCGCCTGTTCCAATCCCTGCAATTATCGCTTCAACTTTGCCCTGCGTTGCTTCCCAGATTTCATCGGCGGTTTTTATGTGCGAGAGCGGGTTATTTGGGTTTTCAAACTGTTTTGTTTCAAAGACATTTCTGCCCTCTTCGCGAAGTTTTTGGGCAATTTGTGCGGCTTTATCCACAGAGCCCTGCATACCTAAGTTCTTTGGCGTGAGGACGATTTTTGCGCCATAAGCTGAGATTAGTTTTTTCCTCTCATCTGACATATTCTCAGGCATAACTGCAATAAATTCCAGCCCTAAAATGCTTGCACAAAGCGCTAAACCAACGCCGGTGTTACCTGATGTCGGCTCTATTATTACGCTGTCGGGTCTTATTTCAAGGTTATCAAGAGCGGTTTTAATCATATTGTAGGCTACGCGGTCTTTTACAGAGCCTCCGGGGTTAAAGTATTCAAGCTTTACATAGAGATTTTTTGGTTTGTAGCCGTTGTATGTGCCGTTAATCTTTACTATGGGCGTGTTTCCGATTAAATCAAGAACATTAGAGTATAATTTTGGCATATTTTCTTTTGCCCCCTTGCAAAATGCCTGTTTTATCAATTATAAAGTCATTTGATGTGACTTTTTCTCCGTCAAATTTTACGCCGCCGCCTGCAATGAGCCTTTTTGCTTCACCTTTGCTTTGAGTAAAATTGAGTTTTAAAAGCACATCAATAACATTTTGCGCGCTATCGAGTTTTATGTTTTCAATATCATCGGGTATGCCTTTTTTCTGAACTACGTTAATAAACTCGTTTTGCGCCTCATCCGCTGCGTCTTTGCCTTTGTACATTTTTGTTATTTCATAAGCAAGGCGCATTTTTTCATCGCGCGGATTGTTGTCTTTGTTGTAATCTAAATCTGTCAAAAGCAGATAGTACTTGGGCATAAGCTCATCAGGTATGCTCATAAGCTTGCCGTACATATCTTTTGCGCTATCTGTAAATGAAATACAATGCTCCGGATAGGTTTTTGACATTTTCACCTGACCGTCAGTGCCCTCAATCAAAGGTAAGAGCATTGCAAGTTGAAAATCTTCAAAGCCGTAGTGCGCCTGAACATCTCTACCCATTAAAAGGTTGAAACGCTGGTCTGTTCCGCCAAGTTCAATATCGGCTTTAACCGCAACAGAGTCATACGCTTGCATAAGAGGGTAGAAAAACTCTACAACGCTTATGGGGCGGCCGTCTTCGTACCTTTTTGCAAAATCATCACGGGTAAGCATTTTTGCTACCGTTGTTGATGTTGCAAGTTTGAGCATTTCAACAAAACTCATTGAATGCAGCCAGTCCGCGTTGTTTGTGACTTCGGCGCGCTCGATATCCACAACATTTGACATCTGTTCAAAGTAGCTTTTTGCATTTTCTGCTACCTGTTCTTTTGAAAGCGCAGGGCGGGTTTCGGATTTTCCTGAGGGGTCACCTACCATAGCAGTTGCGCCGCCTACGATTAACACTACCTGATGTCCTAAATCTTGAAACTGCTTTAGTTTGCGCATTACAACACTGTGCCCTAAGTGCAAATCGGGGCGTGTCGGGTCAAGACCCAACTTAACGCGCAAGGGGCGGTTTTCGTTATGTGCTTTTTGTAATTTATAAGCAAGACCCATATACCCGTCAGGCAATATTTCAGCCCCGCGGCAGAGAGTTTGTGCTTGTTCGATAAATTTCTGTTCAATTTTAATGTCTTGTGTCATACTTTCCTCAAATTAAAAATAAAGATATGCTCTATTATATAACAATTAAACAAATTTAGCGAAAAATCAGTCGATTTTTAAATATTCTTCCTGTCTTTTTAAAAGCACATCACGAGGTGCGGCGTCTATAAAGTCCCACGGGATTTGATTATTTGTGTTGTCATATGGCATTTGCGCGCTCTGCTCAAGACTTTTGAATATTTTTCGCTTGTGAAACTCTCTGAATACTTGCTTAAAAGCTCCTAAATTTCCGCCTTTTTCGCATACTTCGATAATATAGTCCGCAAGCGAAACGTCGCAACGGGAAAGTATAGCTTGAATTGCATCCCACTCAACACTTGAAACTCTTAGAGTGACGCCGATTTTATGCATTTGTTTTTTTAGGAAATTAATTTTTTTCTCTAACGATTTTGAATCTTCTTTTATAACATTCTCAAAAGGCGTGTGTGCCTTTGGAATAAGCGTTGCAAGAGAGAAAGTAAGCTCAAAGCCTTTGTTTTCGTCTTTTAATTTTTTAGCCAAATCAACAAGCGCCTTTATATCTTCATCTGTTTCTTTTGGAAAACCAATCATAGTGTATATTTTAAGACCCTTAAGGCCTGATTTTCTAGCGGTTGAAACGGTTTTAAAAATCTGCTCGTCGTTTAAATCTTTTTTAATTATTTTTCTCATTCTCTCGCTGCCCGCCTCAATTGCTATTGTGGCGGTTTTTTGACCGCATTCGACAAGAGTTTTAAAGAGTTTTTCATCAGCTAAATCGGCTCTTAGAGAGGATATTGAAAGCTCAACGGGCGAGATTTGATTTTTTTCGTGAATGAAGTTGATAATTTTTTCAAAATCAGGATGACCCGCAACGTATGCGCCTAAAAGCGCTATTTTATTTGTGTATTTAAGGGCGTTATCTATTGAGTCAATAATTTTTTTAGTGTCTAAAAACCTTGTCGGCAGGTTCATCCAGCTTGCAAGGCAAAAGTTGCACATCTTAGGGCAGCCGCGCTCTATTTCTATTACAAAAGTGTCTTTAAAAAAGCTCTTTTCGCTTAAAATTGGTGTTGCAACGGGTTCATCAAGGCTATCTCTTACAAGTTTTACGCTGTATTTGCCGTATTTTGGCACCCATATGCCCTCAAAATCTTTTAATTTTTCTAAAAGTTCATTGCGGCTTAAGTGTTTATTTTTTGCTATAAAGTTAAAAACCCTCTCAAGGAGCTGTCCTTCGCCTATGCTTATGAAATCATAAAACTCCTGATACGGTAACGGATTAGCATTAACCGCAGGCCCTCCTGCAAAAATGAGAGGGTCGTTTTCTCCTCTATCACTTGATTTTAGAGGGATATTATATTTTTTCAGCATTTTAACTACGGTTAAAATGTCTATTTCAAAACTTGTTGAAAAGCCTATTACTGATACGTCCTGAGGGTTGCAGCGGGTGGTTTTGGTGTCTGCATAAATTCTTTCGACAAAAACATTGTCCATTAAGTCTATAATTTTAAAAATCGATAAATACCCTAAAGACGCGAGCGCAAAGTTTTCTATAGCGGGAAACGCAAACCATACGTTTATTTCAGGGTGTTTATCAAGTTTTTGTGTGTATAAAAATTTTTCCATTAATCAGCCTGTTTATCTATTCTTTTTAAATAAAGTTCATCGACTAAAACACAGATGACACTTGCAATTGCAGGGCCTAAGACTACGCCCCAGAAACCTAAAAATCTTGCACCTACAAGAAGTGAAATAATAATTGTAAGCGGGTGCATATCCATCAGTTTGCCAAAGATTACAGGGCGAAGTACCTGATTTTCAAGCCATTGAACGACCATAAAAATTGCAAAAGTTAAAAGTACAAACAAAAATCCGCTGCCGGATGCGCTTATAAGACCTGCTGCAACGGCAATTGTAGGCCCGATAACGGGAACTATATCAAGTATAAAAGTTATAAAACCAAGTATCAGTGCGTGTTTGTGTCCTATTATCAATAACCCTATCATTGTCAAAAAGCCGACAAAAGCCATGGATAATAATTGCCCGAAAACATAACCCCCAACACGATTTGAGATAGTATCAACAATTTCTCCCGCGCGAGCTTTGTACTTTTGAGGAAAAAATGCTATAAAGGCGTTTTTTATATGAGTTTCATCATATGCAAGATAAAATATCATAATGGCCACTGCAAGTATTGTGGTAAAAGAGTTTGCAACCATTTTGCCCGCTTCAATCGAGTGAGTGAAGAGATTTCCCACAATGGCCGATGTGTCCACCTTTAGTGCTTCGGTGTTTATTATTTTTGCCAAAGAAAAGCCAAAAACATTAAAATTAAGTACATTTTGAATGTTGTCTATATAGTTTGGAAAATTATCAACTATTATAACAATTTGTTTTACCGTAACTGCAAAAAGCGGTATTAAAAACCCTAAAACACCAACTAACAGCAGAAGTAATAAAAGGCTTACCGCAAGGACGCGCGGCATGTATTTTTGCAGCTTGGCGACAAGCGGGTTTATAGCACATGTTAGAACATACGCTGCAAAAAGCATAAGTAATATGTCTGCAATACTGCCTGCCAAAAACGCAAGAAGTATCAATATAAAAAACACAAGAGTGTTTTTGAGAGTTAGATATCTTTCAAGATATGACATTAGTTTTTCTCCGTTTTTATAAACTTTTTTTATGTTACAATTATTATCACAATTTAGCAAGATGAAACAGGATAGTATTATGAGCATTAACCAAAACATTAAACCTATAACAACAAAAGTAAATGAAAAAGGCAACCTTGAAATAGGCGGATGCGACTTAGTTGAGCTAGCAGATAAGTACTCAACTCCTCTGTATGTAGTTGATGAGGCAACTTTAAGAGGTATAGCACGCGAGTACAAAAAAGCTTTTTCAAAACTTGAAAATGTTAAAATGACTTTTGCCTCAAAGGCTCTAATGACAAGCGCTATTGCAAAAATATTATCCCAAGAGGGTTTTGGTTTTGATGTTGTGTCGGGCGGAGAAATTTTTACCGTTAAAAACGCAGGCGTTGATATGAAAAATACTACCTTTAACGGCAACAACAAAACTCCCGATGAAATAAACATGGCGCTTGAGCTTAATGTTGGCAGAATCAGTGTAGATAACTTTTTAGAGCTTGCGCTTTTAAATGAAATGGCAAAGTCTAAAAATATTGTACAAAAAATTCTTTTAAGAATTACCCCCGGTATTGAATGCCATACCCATGAGTATATTCAAACAGGGCACTTGGATTCAAAGTTCGGTTTTGATTTAACTCAGCTTGATGAAGCGATTGAGCTTATCTTAGATGAGTATAAAAACCTTGAACTTATGGGACTTCACGCACACATCGGTTCTCAGATTTTTGAAACTCAAGTGTATTATGATGAAATAGGCGTTATTTTAAAAGAAATTAAAAGAATAAAAGATAAATTTAACATAGAATTACAAGAAATCAACGCAGGCGGCGGTCTTGGCGTTACATATACTGATGAAGATTGCCCCCCATCCGTTGAAACAATCGCAAATGTGATAATTGACTCAATTGAAAAACACTGCAGCGAATACAACCTTAAAAAACCCGTGCTATACATTGAACCCGGACGTTCAATTGTTGCAACGGCAGGTGTGAGCTTATATACGGTTGGTTCATCTAAGCAAGTTCCAAACGGCAGGAAATATATAGCAGTTGACGGCGGTATGGCTGATAACCCCAGACCCTCTATGTACGGGGCAAAATACTATGCGCAAATTGCAAACAAAAAAGACGAAAACGAGATGAAAAAAGTCACTGTTGCGGGCAGATTTTGCGAATCAGGCGATATTTTGATAAAAGATATTGAACTAAATAACCCTCAAGAGGGTGATATTCTCTGTGTATATAACACAGGCGCTTACGGTTATTCTATGTCTTCAAATTATAACTGCGTGCTAAAACCTGCCATGGTACTTGTAAATTCTGCACAATCTGATATTATAATTAAAAGACAAACTTACGACCAGCTCATTCAAAACGACGTGATACCCGATAGAATTTAAGGATTTTACAGAGTGGATTTTAGCGATTTTTACAGCTTTATATTTTCTCAATTTCACGAACTGCTAAAATCTTTGAGCGTGGTAAAACCAAGCGTTAATATAATTGAAATTATTGTTTTAATATTTATCCTTTGGTATTTTTACCGTAAGTACATAAAAGGCACACAGAGCGAAAACCTTGTGCGCGGTATGTTTGTGCTCATTTTTATGTGGATTTTTTCAGAATTTTTGATAAAAATCAACCTGCAAATTTTCGGTATGTTTATAAAAACACTTGTAAGCGTTGTGATATTTGGCTTAATTGTCATATTCCAACCTGAGCTAAGGCGTTTTTTGGGCTATATCGGACAGTCAAATTTCTTTGAAAATGTAATATTAAATAGAAAGCATTTTAACGCTCAAAAGCAAAAAATTGACGTTGTAAAAGAACTTATTGAAACGATTAAATATCTCTCTAAGTCTAAAACAGGCGGTCTTATTGTATTGCAGAGGTGCAATTCCCCTATAAACCACTCTGACGTTGGTACAAAGCTTGATGCTGATGTGTCTCAAGAACTTTTGCTTACGATTTTTTATCCCTCAACCCCTCTTCATGACGGTGCCGTTATAATCGAGGGAGAAAAAATTATATCAGCAGGGGTTTTGCTGCCGCTTACCGAAGACCCGAAATTAAGCTGGAGATACGGTACACGCCACAGAGCGGCTATTGGTATAACAGAAACTTCAGACTGTGCTTGCATTGTAGTTTCTGAAGAAACAGGCGATGTTTCTATAGCTATTGACGGTTCGCTTAAAAAATACGAAGACTTAGGACAGCTAAAAGTAGACTTGTCGCGCATTTTGGGCTATGAAGCCGAAGTTGAAGAGCAAAAACCCGCTATTTTTAACTTGGATAAGTTTTTATCAGGTAATAAACTTTCAGACAAAAAATAGACTACCCTTTTTGTCTAATGAAGTTTTTAGGCGATTTATTTATGATTAAACTGTATGGAACAGTTTATTGCGCAAAAAGACATACAAGAAAATAAAAAACAAAAAGCCAAGGAGTACCTTATGCACTATCTTGGCGAATTAAAGCTGCATTTCAACCTTGAGGATAGCGATATTATAAAGATTTTGAGGAATTCATACTTTGAATTAAACAAAGAAAGTATTGTACAGAGGTGGATGAGTGTGATAAAATCATTTTTGCGCTAATTATGAAAGTAAAAAAATGATTATAAAAAAACTCCCTTTAGGACCGATTGAGGCAAATACTTACATAGTTTTTGATGAAGTGTCAAAAGATGCTGTTTTAATTGAAACATCGGGTGATGCTGAAGTTATAAAAAAAGAACTTGATGCGCTCGGTGCTAATTTAAAATATGTTTTATTAACTCACGGGCATTTTGACCATGTTTTTGGGGTTAATGATTTAAGAAAACTCTACCCTTGTGCTAAGGTTTTTATTCACAAGGAAGATGAAGTCCTGACGCAAAATATCGCCTTGCAGTGCGCGCATTTTGGAATAGCAGGGATAGAAAAACCAAAAATCGATGAGTATATAGATGAAAATACAAATCTTTCTTTGGGGGATAAAAAAATTCAAATCATACATACCCCCGGACACTCAAAAGGCTCATTGTGCTATTTAATAGAAAAAGACCTGTTTTCAGGCGACACTGTTTTTTATGAAGAAATAGGCAGATGTGACCTTTTTGGCGGAAGCTTCAGCGAGATAGAAAAAAGCATAAGAAATAAAATCTTTACTTTAGATAAAGATATTGTCATTCACCCGGGACACGGTGCTGACACTACAGTAGAGCATGAAGTAAAGTATAATGCATATTTTGGAGAAAATTCGAGGTATTAAATGGAAGTAAATTACGATAAACTTTTAGACAAAGCAAAAGAAGTAAGCAAAAACTCATACTCCCCTTATTCAAAATTTAAAGTAGGGGCTGCTGTTATATATGAGAGCGGAAATATTTACTGCGGGGTAAATGTTGAAAATGTCAGCTATGGCATTACACTTTGCGCCGAAAGGTGCGCTATATCAAGTGCTATTGCAGCCGGAGAAAAAACAAAAATAAAGGCAATAGCCGTTTATTCTCCAAATCAGAAAAACTGTCTCCCATGCGGAGCTTGCAGGCAGTGGCTTGCAGAATTTGCACCTGAGAACTCACATGAGCTAAAAATCGTTCTTGAGGGCTGCAAGGGAGAAAGTGTCGTCTGGGGATTGGATGAAATCTTCCCTGACAGTTTTAAATTCACCTATTGCGAGCCTTAGAAATTAGGGAAAAATTTCTTTTTTGCCCATTTTAGTGCAACGCCCGTGTAGGTTGAAATTACCATAGTAAGGACAAAGTAAAAATACGTTGTCTGGATTGGGTTATAAATCCAATAAATGTCGTGATTTGCGCGCTCTTGAATCGGTATATTATTTATCCATAGGAAAACTACTGTTATTAAATACATAACAAGCAGGTGATTTGCCATGATGTGATAGGTAGTTTGCCCCATTTGTTTTAAGAATTTTGACTCTTTAATATAGGGGTAGACAAGCTTCATAACAAGTAAAGACGCCCATATGCCTGTAAGTGCCGTTATTGGTGGAACTATAAGCTGCTCATCAAACCTTGCCCAGACAAGTACATAACTTAAACCAATGCCATGCTCAGGGTCATAATCGCGGTTAAATAACCAAAGAATCGACTGCAAAGTTATAATTGCCCCTGCCCATTTAAGGGTAAAAATATCAATTTTATCTTCGATATAGTTTCTGTAATAGTATCCAAGATAAACAAAAAACAGTGAAAACATTGTCCTTATTATAATTAATGTCACAGGGTCTATTGTGATTATTTTAGATAAAGGAATAGCTCCAAAGCCTAAAATTGCAAAGAATATCAGATGAAAAATCTTGTTATCTTTGAAGTTTTTCAATATTCTAAAGAGGAATAAAAATACAATCATTGTTATGAAAAGTTGTGTCACAAACCACAAAGGGCAAGACAGGTCAAACTGGTGCCCGTTTAAAAAAGGAGTTATAAAAAAGTTTTTCAAACTAAGCGGCATACCCCAAAATTTTCCTGTCAGGTGTGCTATTAAAACGGTCACTCCAAGGTAGAAAGTGTTGTATAAAAAATAAGGCACAAGAAGGCTTTTGACCCTTCTTTTGATAAAAGTTGAGATGTCATTTAAATATTTTTCATTGAAAAGATATCCTGAAATAAAGAAAAACAGAGCCAACTGAAACGAATAAGGACTAAACATCCCTAAAAGCGAAAACTCTAAATGTCCCGATACTACAAGCAATATGGCAAGTGCTTTTAGCATATCTACTCTGTTAGAAAATTCTTTATCCAAAATTTTTCCTCCCTGAGAAGTTATTTTTGCATGATTTTTTTTATTTTACAACATAGTAACAATGTAGAAAAAAATTTTTATTTATGTTATAATTTAGCGCAAAAATTTTTTTTCTCGTGCGTTAGGTTTATATAAGTTAAAAAGGTAAGGTTGTTGATGATTGTAAGTCGTGTAGACGCTTATAGCACACAAAAAGCTCAGCGTCGCGAAAAAAGTTTTAAAACAGGCGCTATGATTGGTGCGGCATTAAGTATAGCAAACGATGCTTTTCAGCATAAAAATATAAAATTGAAATTTAAAGATATGTCAGAACAAATCGGCAAAAATAAGGCGTTTGCAAAAATTGGCGGTGCTCTTGCTTTTGATTTAGGCGCAGCGATGTTGTTCTATGGTGCTTTGAACGTCTTTTTTGCTTATGTTTTAGAAAAAATCATGAACATGGGACACAAAAGAGTAAACTCTTAAATTATCTTTCTTCAAAAATCAAAAGAGAGTGCGGTGCTTGCCTGTAGTCATTTGACGGGATTTTTTCCTCATGTTCGATAAACGAGTGCTCTCTTGATGTGTCACAAACAAGATGCCAGGTTTTGCCTTGTTTTGGCTTTGGAAGTTTAACATCAATAAAGTGCTCATCAGATGAAGTTGATATGAATATATCGCTGCCATCGCTTATTTTAAAGCACATAATGTTAGAATTTACGTTATCCCAGTAGCTGTTATCCCAGTTTTGAGCATATGAGCCGTCAGGTTTAAAGTATTGAATGTCTTTGTTGAATATCCCATAGCGAAGCTCGGGGTGTTCTTTTCTAAATTCAATCATTTTTTTTGAAAAGTCGTAAATGCGCCCTTTTCTTGTTTCAAGGTTTCTGACTTTTGAAAAGTCAAGGTAATTTGTGTCATCGTCTTTGTTGTAGCTGTTATCGTCCCCGCCTTTTGAGTGTGCTATAACATCTCCAACCTGAAGCATGGGAGTGCCTTTTGAAAGTAGTGTCAGAGCGATTTGTTTTTTCATTGCGCTTTCTTGGCGTTGAGTATTTCCGCCGTAGTTTGTTGCAAAATGCCAGCAATCAGGCGGTGATTGGTATGAATTAGCGTCATTTAAGTTAAAACCGTCGTGAGAGTAGGCGTAGTTAATGGATTTATCTCCGCCTCCAAGTACATCATATGAGCCTTCAAGTACATTTCTTAGCGCCCTTGGAGTAAGAGTGAAAGGAAATGTTGAGTCGCGCTTTATTGACTCTCTTGCAATGTCGTTCCACTGCGCCCATTCTTTAGGAAATCTGCCAAGTTGATAGGAGTTATCGCCGCCACATGTCCAAGGCTCTGCTATAAGATAAATTCCATCCCCTTTTTGATTAGGTTCAAGAACTTTTACCCCTCTTTCTTTTAAAAGAGTGCTCATTTTGCCCACTAAGCTTCTGTTTGCGTCATAGTAGACTTTTTCTGTCGGGTCAATATCCATAAGACCTGCAGCAAGGTCAAAACGAAAAGCATCAACGCCCTGATGTGCCCAGTAGGCAACAGAATCAGCCACAAATTGCATAACTTCGTCTTGCGCTACGTTCATATCATTTCCGCAGCCTGAGTTTGAGTTGTACTTGCCTGCTTTTTGTTTGTAATACATTTGATTATCTATAAGAGAGAACCCTGATTGTTTGGCGTTATTTACGTCGTTGTTTTTAAGCCCTGCTTCTCCGGTGTGGTTAAAAACAATATCCATGCATACTTTAAGGTTTTCCCTGTGGAATGCTTTTACCATTTCTCTGAATTCTTTTAATGCCCCGCCCGCGCTTTTATCGTTTGAGTATTTTTTTGCGGGAGCAAAGTATCCAAGAGGCATATAACCCCAGTAATTACCATTATTTTCTTTATCATCAAATTCTGTTAAGGGCAAAAATTCAATCATTGTAAAGCCCATGTTTTTAAGCTTTTGTGCCATGTTTTTTGCGCCAAGATAAGTGCCCGCGCCATCCACATCTTCATTTATGCTTAGGTCTTTTATGTGGACTTCGCCTATAATTTCATCACTCAGTGCTCTTGGTTTGGCTTTTGGGATAATGTCATCTTTATTTATGACAAAAACGCTTTTTGGTGCGTATTTTGCATTATCTTCAAGGTAGTTGTCTTCATTTGTAAAAAATGCCTCTTCGCCAAGAGGATTGTCTGAAGGCAGGTGGCTTAACTCTCTTGCATAAGGGTCAAAAGCCAGTTTATTTGGGTTGTAGCGGTTGCCTTTTTCATCAACAAGAGAGGAAAAACCGCTTGATGGGTTGTTTATTTTTCCTTCTTCATTAAAAAAATCTTCGCTATATTGCCAGTTCGGGCCAAAAACTCTATAGCCGTAGTAGACGGGTTTTTCGCCATTGTTTAATTTATCAAGCGGGATTGATGTTTCCCAAATATTTGAGCCTTCTTGTTTTGCCATTGGAATGTTTAAAATGGCGTCTTTTCCCTTAGGTTCATCAAAAATGCTCAAAAAGACCTTTTGAGCATTCATTGAAGCAAGCTTAAAATCGATAGAGTTTGTCTGTTTGTTGAAATTTGCGCCAAGCCTTGTTTTATCCGTAGAGATTAAGTTTTTTCTTACACCTGATAATGCCTGTGCCTCAATAGCACCCGCTGCTTCAAGCGAGCCGAAGTTAATGTCATTTTTGCAGATAGGATTTGATGAGTAATTTTTTTTAGAGTTTATTTTCGGCGATGTGAAGCTGTAAGTGACGGGTTTGATGGCAATTGGCATAATTCTCCTTTAATATTGATTATATTGTGTGTTTGGTTTAATATGCTTTTAGTTTGGGCGGTGGCGCACTGAGTGAGCGAAGCTTGCGATATTTCATATTTAGCGCGGCGCTGCCAACGGTTGAAAATTGAATAGGTTTGTTAGTTTGGGCGGTGGCGCACTGAGTGAGCGAAGCTTGCGATATTTCATATTTAGCGCGGCGCTGTCAACGGTTGAAAATTGAATAGGTTTGTTAGTTTGGGGCGTTAGCGCAGTTGGTAGCGCGCAACACTGGCAGTGTTGAGGTCACGGGTTCGACTCCCGTACGCTCCATTTTACACCACAAACCTAACAATATAACAATAATGCAAGTTTTGGCTTATGTCAAAATGTAAAGTTAGCGGTTTATAACGGTTTTGATTTTTGTGATGATTTCATCTGCAAATTTTTCAAAGAGATTTGCCCTTGAAGATTGAAAATCGCCTTTTTCTACTGCAATTTTGCTTAGAGCGTCTTGTTCGTCTTTGCCGTTAAAAGCCTTAAATAAAATTGAGAAATTTTTGCCTGTTGCATCTTTTGCATCGGGTATTATTTCGCCTTTAATTATTACCGGTGTAAGGCCTGTTTCAAGGTCTATTTTATCAAGAGAGTTGCGCATAACTCTTGCTGTGTCCATACAGTCTACATATTGAGTAACGGCTCTTTTTGTAATTTTGTCGGGGGAAATTTTTAAAGCACCAAAGCTTATATTATTTTGAATCATTTCAACAACCTTTCTTTAAGTATGCTTTACTATAAGTAGTGTGAAAATATTTTTTTGCATGGTTGTGTTTACGCTTATTTTATTGTTAAATATAGTTAGTTTGGGCGGTGGCGCACTGAGTGAGCGAAGCTTGCGATATTTCATATTTAGCGCGGCGCTGCCAACGGTTGAAAATTGAATAGGTTTGTTAGTTTGGGCGGTGGCGCACTGAGTGAGCGAAGCTTGCGATATTTCATATTTAGCGCGGCGCTGCCAACGGTTGAAAATTGAATAGGTTTGTTAGTTTGGGCGGTGGCGCACTGAGTGAGCGAAGCTTGCGATATTTCATATTTAGCGCGGCGCTGCCAACGGTTGAAAATTGAATAGGTTTGTTAGTTTGGGCGGTTAGCGCAGTTGGTAGCGCATCACATTGACATTGTGGGGGTCGCTGGTTCGAGTCCAGTACTGCCCAAACTAAAATATACCCTCCCCGCGACCAAGTGTTATTTGTAATTAATCAATAAATAAAGTCATGTACTCCTTAAAGAAATATTTCTTATTTCTTAATTTTTCTTTGTTTAATTCTTCAAGAATACTTAATTCCAAAAAGTCGTTAATGATACGATTGGCTTTTGGATAAGTCAGATTTAGTTTTTTTGCAACAAGGTTTGTATCAATTATTATACTCGAGTATAGTAAATTAAGCACTTCCTTCCCCAATTTTGCTCTTGCGCCTAGGTTTAATAATTTTTTTTCCGATTCTTCCTTAATTCTAATTATTTGTTTGAATTTTTCTATAGAAGATTTTGAAGTTTCTAAAACTCCGTTAAGAAAAAACTTAATCCAATGTTCCATATCTCCTGTTTCTCTTACCGAGCTTAATGTCCCATAATAAAGTTCTTTGTTTTTAGCAAAGAAATTGGAAATATACAATGTCGGTTTATCTAAAAAGCCCTTTTCTATCAGTTGTAATGTTATCAATAGACGCCCCATTCTTCCATTTCCGTCACAAAATGGATGTATTGTTTCAAATTGATAATGAGTCATTGCTATTTTAATTAATTCGGGCATTTCTAAATTTGGATTATTTATAAATTTTTCCAAATCGGAAAGTAATTCAGCTAAATCATCCGGATGAGGCGGTATAAACTTGGCGTCCATGATTGATGAACCGCCGACCCAGTTTTGACTTTTTCTTATTTCTCCGGGGAGTTTATTTTCTCCTCTGACACCGTCCAACAAGGATTTGTGTATTTTACATATTAGTCTCATGCTTATAGGTAGTTCTTTTAATGTATCAATTGCCTCATGCATTGCATAAATATAATTTTGAACTTCTTGCCAATCATCTTTTCGTTCGGGTAAAATATCTTCTACAGGCAACATTGCTTCATCAATTCCGGTGTGTGTGCCTTCAATTTTACTTGAATCGGTTGCCTCTTTTGTAATATGCATTGTTATGAAGAAGTCAATATCCGGAATTAATTTTGAAAATGCATTAAGCTCGCCAAGTGCTCCTCTTGCCTCTTCAAGGAGAACATTTATTTTGGGGTCTTCCCATTTATACATTTGATTAATTAATGTCGGATAAAAACTTTTATATTTATATTGTTGCTTATAGACCCCGGAATTATACTTCATATTTTCCTTAAAAATGTTAACAAATATCCATCTTATTAATAAAATACCAAAAAAATGTTAATAATGCAATATATTATTAACATTTTTTTAAAAAAATGTTAATAATGAAATTTATAATTAATAAAAAAGTTTTTTGTTGATTTTTCATACGGATTTTGAGCATCTACCTGTCCGGGTAATTTTATTATTTTTTCATCAGGTAAAATTAACTTTATGAAAAAACTTCTTGCCTTATTTTTAATTGCCCTGCCAACTTATGCGCTTGAGCCCTTTAGTGTTGTTAATCCTGATGAAAATACAAAGGTAGAGGTGGTTTTAAACACTCCTGCCAAAGATTTTGCGCTCAATCTTGATGTAGTTAAGGGCAGCGGTGATTTTGAGCTTATTTTGTGCGATAAAGACGGCAAGGAGCTAAAAAAAGCGCAAGTTATGCAAAACGGCGAGTGTACTTTTGGTGAAGTTGATAAAGGCAAGTATTTTATAAAATTTAAAAACCGCGCGCCAATTATTGAGAAAAAGCCTCAAGACAAAGCAGCCCCCTACATTATGGAGCTGCCTTATGTGAGAAAAAAGTAATTATTCGCAAGCTGCTTTTATAATTTTATAAATTAATCTTATTTTCTCTTCATCAGCATTTTTTAATATTGAATTAATTTCATTTAAAATATCATCAAGTTCCCTTTTGTGCGCTATATATAAAAGTTCGCTCGGTTCTATTTTAAAAGCTTTTGCGTATTTTTCAATTAAATCTGCAGAAGGGTAGTTTTTGCCTGTTTCAATACAACTTTGATGTTTTGTGGCTATATTTACCATTTCTGCAAGTTCTGATTGTTTTAAATTATTTTTCAATCTTAATTCTTTAATTCTCAAGCCAAGTTGTTCTTTAATACCCATTTTTAACCTCTTTGTCAATGTTAAATGTAATGTTGGCATTATTGAACATTGTTTAAGGTTAGATAATTAGCTTGAAATCTATTTTTTATGTTATATTATAATCATGCTATGTATTAGGTAAAGTAATTATTGATTTAATTACTTAAAAAGTAAAAATGAAAGGTTGTTTATGAAAAAGATTGTCTTGTTAGCGTTGTTTATTGCTTGCTTATCTCTTATTTTTCCAATTTATAGTGTATTTGCTTCACAAGATAAAATTCAAAGAAGCGGGTGCTGTTCTCATCATGGCGGAGTATGCGGCTGCTCGGGCGGAAGAGCGATGTGTTGCGATGGCACATTAAGCCCGAGCTGCGGTTGTTATTAGGAGTTTGTGATGAAGTTAAAAATTTTATTAATGGCAACATTGTTATTATTTAATACTCAAGCTTTTGCAGAGGGTTTTGGCAGTGGTTATAACTATACTGATGGAGGGTTAATTTATACAAATGTAACTCTTCCCTTAAGTGCGTCAAAGTTTAAAGAGAATAATATTGTTAATGTTTCTAACTTAAATTATTCTTCTCTCAGGCAAGGCAAATCTTCTAAAATAAACATTCTAAAGCTGGTTGAAATAGGAGATGCGGGAATTATGGCGGCTGCAAAAGATGGCAATATTAAAAAAATTCATTATGTAGAAACAAAAAAACAGAAAGTTTACGTCCCGTTGTTATTTATACCAATTTATGTAGATAAGCTAGAAACAACAGTTTATGGTGAATAGAAAGGCAAGAAGATGAAAAAAATTTTAGCTTTATTTTTGTTAATTATTGGAATTTTAATATTCCAAAATTCAAAAAGTTACTCTATGGGGTTATTTTATACGGATGCAAATTATCCCGTTACTGCAACAGGTGTAAAAATTGATGATTTATCAAGATTAAAAAAAGGTGAGTCGGATGCAATTAATGTTCTGTGGGTTGTTGAAGTTGGTGATGCAGGTGTTGATAAGGCTGCTAAAAATGCAGGCATAAAAGAAATAAGTTATATTGATGTACGTGAACAAACTATTTTTATATTTTTCAAAAAAATTACAACAACAGTTTATGGTGAATAACTCCAGAAAAAAGATGCCCGATAGCAAGTTATCGGGCATCAATATTTTAAAACTTGAGTAAAATTTTCAATATATCTTTTTGTTTATTTTTTTCAAAAGCTTCAAGTGCTTTATCTATAGGATAAATTTCACTTATAAGCGGCTTAATATCCAGTTTTTTTGCGCCCATAAGCCTTAGAGCAGGTTCAAACTGACCGCAGCGAGAGCCAAGGACTGTTATTTCATCAATAACTACAGGAGCGAGGTTCAACCCTTCTTTTGCGGCGATTGTACTTTTTAATACCAATACCCCTCTTGGCTTAGTTAATGCTAAAGATGTCTCAAAGCCGCCTGTAGAGCCTGTTGCCTCAATTACTATATCAAAAGATTTATTATCAGAGTCTTCTAAATCTTTAAGCAATTTTGTCTTAACGCCCGCCTTGCGCGAGATTTCAAGCTTGTTTTCGTGTTTGCCGATGTGAACTAAATCAACATTCAGCGCACTTAGCACAAGTGCTATACAAAGCCCCAGTTTGCCATCGCCAAGCAGTGCGACTTTATCTTTTGGTTTGATATGAAGCTGCTCTGTTATCTCCATTGCAGCGGCAACAGGTTCAACAAAAGTCGCCTCCTCATCACTCAGGTTTTGAGGCACTTCAAGAAGATTTTCTACAGGAAGTGTAAAATACTCGCTAAAACAGCCGTCTTTTTGCCAAATACCGAGCGTTTGACGGTTAGGACAGTGGCGCGCAAGACCTTTAGCACACCATGAGTCACTGTTGCAGCCGCAGTTTATCTCGCCTACGACTCTTTTTCCTATCCAGTTTTTATTGCAATCATCATAAACTTCAACAACGTCGCCTACAAATTCATGACCCAAGACGCCTTTATAGCCCATATAGCCTTTGGTAATTTCTAAATCTGTATTACAAATGCCCGACATTCTTGTTTTTATAAGCACTTCGCCTTTTTTTAGTTCGGGTTTTTTATAATCTTCAACAAGTTTTAACTCTTCATCAAATACTACTGCTTTCATCTGCCGTTTAATTCCTTACTATACTCTTACTTCCTCTTTTACTTTTTCTAAATATTTTACCGCGCTTACGCCTGCAACCGCACCGTCTGCAACCGCTGTAATCACCTGTCTTAGAGGCGTTACTCTGACATCTCCTATCGCAAATACTCCCTGGATTGATGTTTGCATGTATTCATCAGTTACAATAAAGCCTTTCTCATCCTGCTTTAGTTGACCGTTAAAGCTCTCGCAGTTAGGTGTAAAGCCGATGTAGGGGAATACTCCGTCAGTTTTCATTTCTGTTGTTTTATTTGTTTTTACGTTCTTTAAAACAACGCTTTCTACCTTACTGTCGCCTTTTATTTCTTCAACGACACTATCCCACACAAACTCGATTTTTTCGTTCTTAAATGCTCGTTCTTGAACGATTTTATCGGCTCTTAGCGAATCACGGCGGTGAACAATATAAACCTTTGAGGCAAATTTAGTCAGGTAAATGCCCTCTTCAACGGCTGCGTTTCCTCCGCCTACCACTACAACGGTTTTATCTTTATAAAAAGCTCCGTCACAAACCGCGCAGTAGCTCACGCCTTTGCCTGTGTATTCTTTTTCACCCGATACATTAAGCTTAGTTGACTTTGCACCTGTTGCAATAATTATGCTGTGCGCTTTATACTCGCCCTTTAGGGTTTTTATTACTTTTGGATTAGAAATCAAATCAACATTTTGAATTTCTTCCATAGTGAATTTTTCTACGTTAAATTTATCCAGATGTTGTTCAAATTTTTCACTCAATTCCCAGCCTTCGATAGATGAAAAACCCAGATAATTTTCAATTTCAAGGTAATTTGTGGGTTGTCCGCCAAGAAGGGATGTATCAATTATGGCACAGTCAATGTTTCCTCTTGCGCAGTACACGCCTGCACTTATGCCTGCAGGGCCGCCGCCAAGGATTATTGTGTCATAAATCTTTTCCATTATCCTACCTCTCCTGATATCTTCTGTCCTACTACTTTATATTTTACTACATCTTTTTTAATTAGTTGATTATTTACATATCTCTCAATAATGTATGTGTCATAGCCTGTAAAAATATTACCGTCAAGCTTAAATTCGGGACTTTCTCTTTGCACGATTTTCATATTTCCGCGCGTGTCTGTTTTGACCCTTTGAAATTTAAGGGTCTTACCGTCAAGATTTTTTTGTGACTCAACCTGAATGGAGGAACTTGCTCCCGATTGCACATTTTCTAAAATTAATGTGTTACCGTAACCTCCCAGTGTCCATATATCGACGCTTATGGGGTTAAAAAGTTCCCTGTTGTTAGTTTCTGCGATTTTGGATGTAACATGCCATGTGCCAAAAAACCCCTGAGGGATTTCATCTTTGGTAATTGTGCCGCGAAGAACCTCCGCCTGAGCGCAATTAATCGTAAACAATAAAATTAGTGCAATAAAAATTTTTCTCATATATCAAAATATAATAATTTTTTTACAAATATCATACTTTGGATTGAGGCGAATTTTATCCGTTATTGTACTATATAAGAGAGGAGTTTTAGTTTTGAGAAAAATAATAACACTGATTTGTCTTGTAATGTTTTCGGTTTTGTGTGTGATTAACTACGCAATGCCTGCTGATGCTGCAAGAAAAAACGTAAAAGACAAAAAAGAAGCTCCAAAGGTTGATGAGGAACAGCTCAACCAGATGACACAAAAAATAGACCTCTTAACAAGAAAATACTACACTCGCGAGCTTTATTCTCCTGAGGATTCAGATAATCTTATAAATTTAAAATTACAACTCGATGAGATTATGAATACAACGCCCGAGCCTGTGTATGCTCCGCTTTACTACAAGTTAGGCAACCTTTTTAAATTAAGAGGTATGAGAGCCGAGTGTATAGATTGCCTAAAAACTGTTGTAGAGAACTTCTCAGACACCGCATACGGCCCAAAATCTCGTGAAGTGCTCAGCGAAATGGGTATTGTAATTAAAGAACCCGAGCGTCTTATAACAGATGAAGACGAAGAGGAAGAGGACGAAGAGTTTTACTAAGCAAAGCTTATATCTACAAGGTTCATTGTAGCAAGCATAGATAGCCCTACCATGGAAGATGACAGTGAATTATTAAAGCTTATTGATGTTCCCTGAGCATATTCGTCAAAGTATTCTTGAGCGCGGACTCTCATATCGTCATATTTTTCAAATTCTTCTTCATTTTCAGCGCTCATAATTCTTCTGTCAAGCTCGTCCATGATATCATCATAGTCCTCTTGAACAGAATCATTTTGATGCAGACCAAGCTCCCACATAATCTCATACCATGGGCGCTCTTCAAAGCCTTCTGTTTCGTTTATTTGCTGCTGCTGTTCCTGTCTTTCAAGCTGCTCTTCAATGATTGCCTGTCTTAAGCGCTCTACGTCTTTGTCGTAGTCATCCGTGGGTATTAAATTATACTGACGCAACAAAAGATTAAGCTCGTCTTTTTGCTTTACTTTGTCTTCTTCGGAGCTCATGTTGTATATATATGTAAATGTTGATATTGAACTTATTGGGGAGATACTCATAGTTCTTGCCTTTGCCTTATATTTTTTTAATTCCCCGCTTAAGCTAATAAATAACGGGTTTTGTGAAAATCTTGTGTAGTGTATAATATTTTTTGTTATGGAAAATAACCTGCATAATCCAAAATTTAATAAACACGGCTATATTCAAGTCTATACGGGTAACGGCAAAGGTAAGACCACAGCCTCTTTAGGGCTTGCGCTAAGGGCTCTTGGGCGCGGCTGGTGCGTGCTTATAGTTATGTTTACAAAAGGCGGTTCAGACTACGGTGAGCTTTATTCTTTTGCAAATTTAAGCGATGAGATTAAAAAGTGCTTTAAAATAGTTAATGCAGGCGCAGACAGGATTGTCTATAGAGATAATATAGATGAAATTGATAAAAAAGAAATAAAAAAAGGCTGGGATGTAGCGCTTGATGCTATTAAAAACAACAAATACCAGCTTGTTATACTGGATGAGATTAATATAGCCGTTGACTTGGGGCTTATAGATTTGGATGAACTTTTGGACGCTTTAAAAAATAAACCTGAGGATATGGAGATTGTTTTAACCGGCAGAAATGCAAAAAAAGAAGTTATAGACATAGCTCATCTGGTATCTGAAATAGTCCCTGTTAAGCACTATTGGGACATTGGCGTAAGTGCAAGAGAGGGCATGGAATATTGAGCAGAGAAAAAAGATGGCTGGAATTAAAAAGCAAACTCAAGAACGCTGTTTTTTTAGAAATTGTGTTCTGGATAGTTGTTATTTTCTCTGTCGTTACGGTAGGTTACGGGATTTTTTATTATAAATTTATAAAACCAAACCTCTATACAATAGTTTTTAGCGACATTGACGGCATTATAGAGGGCTCTCCCGTGCGCTTTATGGGGCTTGTAAGCGGACATGTAAGAAAACTTACCTACCATAAAGACTATATTGAAGTTCAAATAATAGTTACAAAGAAAAACATGAAAATACCGAAGGGTTCAGTTGCCGCAGTTGAATTTTCAGGTATTGCAGGGTCAAAATCCATTGAAATTATGCCGCCAAAGGATAATTTATCAGATATCGGCATTATTTCAAAAGATACTTTAAGGCTTACCGATTTATTTGACGGATATGCCTACATTGGCAAGGTTTTTGCCTCTCTTAAAGATTTTGTCGATACAATCAATCAAGATACCGTGCTTAAAGTCTTTAGTGCGGTTTCAAGTGCCTCAAAAAGCGTAGATAAGGCAGATAAGCAGCTTGATGATAGCAAAATAAAATGTGAAGAATTTACAAAAAATATGCAAAATGTCATAGAAAGCGAAAAAAAGCTTGAAAATACTCTGGATAGAGCTAATAGAAACGCTAAGAAAATAGGCTCTTATTTAAAAAACTGAGTTTTTATGATATTATTTTGCCCGAATGGAGAAATAAAAACTGATGTCAGAAAATTTAATTGAAGTTGTTGTAGACGTTGAAACGACAGGACTTGATTATACAAGAGAAAAAATTATAGAATTTGCAGGTGTAAAATTAGTCAACGGTGAGATTACAGAGCGTTTTGAAACTCTTGTAAACCCTCATCAGCACATAAGAAAGTCATCTCAGGCAATCCATGGGATATCCGAGGAAAATCTTGAAGGCGCACCTGAGGAAGAAGAAATTTTCCCTAAAATTTTTGAATTTATAGGAGATGCGCCCATTGTTGCGCACAATGCGATTTTTGACTTTAGTTTTTTAAACCGTACATCAAAAAGGCTTTATTCAAAGCCTCTTGAAAATCGCTACATAGATACTCAACAGATGTTTAAAGAGGTTTATCCTCAAATGGAATCTTGCGGTTTAGAATGCCTTATGAATACATTTAATGTTGATTTTTCAACCCGTCACAGAGCAATGGCAGATGCCGAGGGGCTTGCGCTTTGCTATCCCGCTCTAAAGAAAATGTATTTTCAAAAGTACGATTGGCAGCTCTCGCAAATTCAAAATGTTGATTATCTTTTTGAAAGGTATTTAAGGCTGCAAAATGCCATAAGCGTTATGCAGTCTGAAATTCAAGACCTAAGGTCTATTTTTAAAATTTATTTTGAAAAAGGCGGGGAAGATATAGTAGCAAATTCAGGCGAGATATTATCTTACAATTCAAAGAAAACTTTTTCATACGATTTTGTCCAAATTAAAGATATATTGGATGAAATAGGCGCGCTTCCAAAGGCAGTAAGGTTAAATAACGCTTTTGTCGACAGGCTTGTTATGGGCAATGCGCTTGATGAAGAGACAAAAGACAAAATAAAATCAGCCAGAATTGCAATTAGTGAAAATCGCACTCTGCAAGTTAAAAAGCCTGATAACTCTGCTCAATAGAGTTTTTTGTAAAGAAATGTAAATAATTTTTGTCTATTTAGTATATAAAAAGGCAATAATTTTTGCATGTAATTTTTTATATAAGTACGAGAGAGAAAACCATAAAAACCACCACACGAGAGAAAATCACTACCACACACGAGAGAAAAAGAGAGAACACCACACAAGAACTTGAGGATTAATGACCAAGTTTCCCCTTCCCAAAAAAAAGGAAGGGTTTTTTATTTTTAAACAAATATACCCGAATGTCTAATTTTCATTTTGCATTTAAATTCTAAAATTTTATTAAAGTTAAGAAGGAGAAAAAAGTGCAAAATACGCAAAATGAGGCATCGCAAAAACTATTGGCGTCTAAATTTATGTCTGCTCCGCAGGTGGAGTTAAAAGAGTTAAATAATTTGTTTTTTGAATTGTGCTACAAGGCTTGTAACCTTAAGTGCAAGCATTGTTATATAGAGAAAAATCCCTACAAACAGGAAAAAGACTTTATACCTCTTGATAAAATCAAAAATGCGCTTTTGCAAACAAGGGGTGAAAATTTAAGCTCTATCTACCTTACAGGCGGTGAGCCTCTTATGCACCCTGATTTTAATACAATTTTGAGAATGTGTTTAAAATGCTCAAATGTCACGGTTATGACAAACGGGGTAATGATAAACGACAAAAAGGCCCGTTTTTTAAGAAAAATTGACGATGAAAACACTAACGAAACAATATACAGAGTTAGTCTTGACCACTTCGACGAGTTAAAAAATGATGAAATAAGGGGCCGAGGCAGCTTTAGAAAAGCTATGAGTGCTATTTTAAACCTTGCAAAATATGAATTTAACCCGATAATATCGGTGTGCAATTATTTTTGTGAATCAAGAGAGGAGCTTTTTAAGGGTTTTTATGAGTTATTTAAAAAGCACGGTTTTGAAATTGAAGATATAAACCTAAAAGTTATGCCCTATTTTGAAAAGGATGACAGGGAAGAGTTCATCGAGGATTTTGATTTTGATAAAACAAAACTCGACTGTTCAAACTCAAGAATATTGAGCATAAACGGAGTTTACTCCTGCCCTGCTTTATCTAATGATTTTCGCGCAAGATGCGGCTTGGATATGAGCAATTATTCAAAAAGGACATTTTTAGACACCAGAAAATGTTCAAAGTGCATTAAACACTTTAGCAAAAACCAAGCAAATGACTTTTGCTAGACTATTCTTTAGGTCTTAGAAATTCTTTAAACTCTCTTATCAGGTCTTCTTTAGCGGTTGGTGTAAAGAATTTGTAGTTATCTGCGACAACTTTTTCCCCTGTTTTGGGGTTAAGTAAATATACCGTTGGAAAACCGTGGATTTGGTACTCTTGAACAAGTGCCTGATTCTTTTGGTCATCACAGTTAACAAAAGCAATTGCAAATTTTTTCTTTATGTCTTTGTTTTTTGTAACTTCATCAAATGTCGGTGCAAATCTTTGGCAGTATCCGCACCAGTCAACGTAAAACCAAACTATAACGGGCTTGTTTTTCTTTAGAGCTTTTTGAAGAGAACGGCCTCTGTCATATTTTTTTGAAATAGGTAAATCCTGCCCCGCAGCTAAAGACGGGATATGGCCGTTTTGCGCAAGCAATGTTACAGTTGACATTGCAAAAGATACAACTGATAGCACGAGGGATAATATAACACCTGCTATAAGCAGTTTTTTATAACATTTTTCTTCTTTTTTATTTTCTTCACTCATTTTTTTTCTCTCCGTAACTGTAATTTCATTTTACTACATAAAATTATCTTGAGGCAAATACTAGTTTGCCCCGCAGCATTTTTTGTATTTTTTACCGCTGCCGCAGGGGCATGGGTCGTTTCTGCCTATGTTTTCATATGTTTTTTGAGGTGTTGTTTCTTCTTCTTTTATACCTAAAATTTCAGAAAATATTTTTGAATTGTATAGCGTGTGCACGGGGCTGAACTTTTTGGTATCAGGGTCTTTAAATTTTTCAAAAATTTCAACTGTTGATTGAAAATCCGTATCAAGCGCAACATTAATAACTTCAAGGAAGTTCGTGTATTTTTTTGCGCAGTGGGCAATTATACCTAAAGGCACTTTGTCGTTTTTAAGAAAATCTCTTATACACTCTTTTGCACCCTCGATTTTAAATTCTTTATCGCTATAGGTTTCAAAGATTTTATAAAACGTGCCAAGAAACGGGATTATATAGAGCCCCTCTTTTTCATCAAAGTATAAACCTACATCGTATAGGCAATTATGACGCGAAAAACCGCCTATGGCGTTTTGAATAAAGTCATCGTTATTGCTAAATTCTTTTACATTAAAAAATTTATACTCGTCAGGCTCTGTGATGAATTTTTTGACGTCTTCATTTGCATTAAACGCCTCAATTAAATCATCAACCTGTTTGTTTGTGGTTATTACCCCTGTTTGTTTATAATCGCAAAAAGCCTGGTCAAATGAAGCTTTAAAGCTTTCAAGAGAAGAGTTTAGCAGGGTGTTTTTTTCTTCATTTTTAAATACTGCACATCTTGAATCTGAAATAAGGCACTTAACGGCCTCAGAAGCTGCGCGGTAGAAGTTAAGAGAGGATATAACGTCGTAAATTTCAAGCAGGTAAAATTCATTTTCCGATTCAATCACTCTTGCGCGGATAAAGTCCCCTTTTGCAATCCCTCTTAAATTAACCATTTTTACAAGAGGAATGAGGCAAAAATCTCTCTCAGCGGTTAGAGAATAGGTATCATAGGCGTTTTTTAATACTTTTTTTATCTCAAAAACCGACGTGGTGCTATTTTTAAGAGAATTTACAATGTCTTTATTTTTATAGGCATTTTTACTTACATAATAATCTAAAACCTTTGTGCCATCTTGCATTTTGCCGTCAAGCAAGTACTCAATAAGCGCTATATTAAGCTGGGATTGTTTTTCTATTGTGATGTTGTTTTCGCTTACGCAAGTTTGAAAATCCTCTCCAAGTTCGCTATCTGTTGCTATAAAATCGAGCAGAGATTCCATTTCGTTTGACAGTGCGTTAAGTTTATCCACAACATTAAGCGGCATTTATTTTTCCTCCCGTTTTAAATAAATTAAATACTCCACATTTCCGTGTTTTGCGCCTGTTATAGGGCTTTCAATGACCCCTTGAGGTATAAGGTTAAGGTTTGTAGAAAATTCTTTAATGTCATCAATTATTTTTTGGTGAATTTTTTTGTCTTTGACTACTCCTCCTTTTGAGATATCGCATCTTTGCGCTTCAAACTGGGGTTTAATGAGTATTACAAGTTCACTGTTGTTTGAAATAAAATTTTTGCAGTTTTCAAGAACTTTTTTAATTGAGATAAAAGATAAGTCCATACACAAAAACTCGGGCAAATCTCCTTTGAAATTTTCTTCGAAAATGTCTTCAAATACGCAGGATTTCACATTTACGTTTTCTTTTGATACAACTCTTTCATCTTGTCTTAGTTTCCAGGCAAGCTGGTTTGTTCCGCAGTCAACGGAGTAGACTTTCTTTGCACCTTCTTTTAGCATACAGTCGGTAAAGCCGCCTGTAGATGCGCCAATGTCTATACAGATTTTGTCTTTTAAATCGATTTTAAATGCGTCAATTGCCCCTTTTAGCTTTAAGCCGCCTCGAGAAACGTAAGGGAGAGTTTTTACCTCGATTTTTGCGGGTTTTTCTTCATTAAAAAGTACACTCTCATCAAACATCTGCCCTGCTTTTGTCACGGGGGTGTCGTTTATTTTAACATTTCCTGCTAAAATAGCAGCGCTTGCGGAGTTTTTGGTTTCAAAAAAACCATGTTCAAAAAGTATTAAATCAAGGCGTTTTTTCATAGTTTATGCAAAGTATTGTTCTTCCTGAAGTGCAACTCCTGAGATTTGAGAGGCTTGAATGCACACTTTTTTAATAGGGCCGTTTGGTTCAAATTCATAAACTTTATTTATCGGAGCGTTTACAACTTCCTTAAGTTCGTTGTATATTTCTTGCGGGTTATCAAAGTATAAAACCAAAGGTGCGCTTAAGTTTTTTAAAAAAACAAGCACGGCAGTTTTTACTTTGATATTTGAAGCGTTATACTGTTGTGTCATCCTTTTTTCTCCTTTATATATTGAAAAATTCCTGTGCGTTTTTTGTTGTAATGCTCTCAACTTCACTTAGCGCAGTGTCTTTGATGGCGGCTATTTCTTTTGCGCTAAAGACAATGTATTTAGGCTCATTTTGCTGCCCTCTGTAGGGGTGCGGAGCAAGGTAGGGGGTGTCCGTTTCAAGCATTATATAATCAAGGGGTATTTCTTTTGCCACTTGGCGTACTTTTTTAGCGTTTTTAAAGGTTACAACTCCGCCAAGAGCAATGTAGTAGCCTTTATCAATACATCTTTTTGCAAATTCAACAGAACCTGAAAAACAGTGCATAAGGACTTTTTTGGCACCCATTTGCTCAAGTATTTCGTAAGTATCGCCGTGTGCTTCTCTATCGTGCACAACAACGGGCAGATTTAGAATGTTTGCAATTTCAATTTGCGTTTTAAATACTTTCTTTTGAACATCGATAAAAGTTTTGTCCCAATAGTAATCAAGTCCTATTTCGCCTACTGCTACGACTTTTTTGTTTTTTGCAAGTTCTATCATCTCTTTTGCAACGTCATCGTTGAATTTTTGAGCGTCGCTTGGGTGTACGCCGATTTGAGCATAGACATTTTCATATGTGTTTGCAAGGTCAATAACCTTGCTAAAAGTTTCAGGTTCAACCGATGGAATGATTATTTTTTTAACATTAGCCTCAAGCGCCTCTTCAATTGCGCGCTTTGGGTCATCTAACATATCAAGATGTGCGTGAGTGTCAATTATCATAGGTATATAATATCAGAAATTGGATTTGGTGTATAATATTTTATGGAAAGCAGGCTGATAATCGCGCGAGGTCTTTTGACTTTGTGAGGAAAGTCCGGACATCCAAAAAGGCAGGTTGCTTGGGAAAGCCAAGTGCGCGTGAGCGTGAGGACAGTGCCAC
>CALUSB010000006.1 GCA_944323335.1 Candidatus Gastranaerophilales bacterium | reverse complement strand
AATTGTAAATAATGACAAAAAAGCTGCTATACTAATTAATTTTGCGATTGAATCAGGGAATAAACCATGTGCGTCATTGCATAGCATAAAAAAACCAAGCCCTAAAAATGCACTGGAGTAGAAAATAAATACAAGTATAAAAACTAAAAATATAATTTCAAAAACAAATTTTATTGTGCTTATATTATCCTTAAACAAAATCCTTGTCCCATTTATGTCTAAATACAACAAAGCTTACAAAATAAGCTACAAATAGCGAGCTTGTTATAAAGTAGAATATTGATAATGCAAAAAGAAAATGAGAATCAAATGAAAATCCGTTTTTATACGAGCACAGCAAATAATAAAATAATATCATTGCAATGTCGCAAATAACTGTAATAGAAAAAATTTTCTTCATAATAATTGGTGAGTTTTTGATTTTTAAAAAAATATTTTTGTATCTTACTTTGCCTTTTTTATAAACAATAACAAAAAAGAAATAAGGCAAAAAATTTTTTAAAACTATACATAAAGGTAAGACAATGAAAAATATAAAGTTAGATAATCTTTCATGCAACTCTAGTTCCGATGGCGATATTTCGCTTTCGGTAATTGGGATAAAACTTGGGATATAATCTGCCATAAGCATTATAAAGCCAAGTGTTGCAACACATAAAATATTTATAATGGCAAATAAAACTATTTCCCAATGAGCAAGCTTAAATTTCATATAATTTAGTATAGTAATTGACAAATATATTTGTCAATTACTATACTGCAGGGCTTGTTAATAATAAAACTACAATTTGTATTGAGGTATCTCTACAAAAAATATATTAAAATAAAGATTAAGTAATCCGGCACTTTGAGCAGAATAACCATTTCTGACAAGTGAACTTACATCTGACTTGTTAAAATCATACGTATCGAGAACACACATAATTAAATTACCATTACTTTCATTAATATATGCAAATAAAATATCTGCATTATTAATGCCTCTATACAACGTTTCTGTAGAATTAAAGGTTATACTTGTTGAAATCAGTTGTTTTTCAACGAGAGCTTTTCTATAATTTTTAGCAAATTTTTTCACCTCTGCACTATTTGCTATTTCTTGGGACATTCTGCTTTGAAACCCATGGATAATTCCGGGGGTTGTTTCCGGGTCCATATTTTGGCTTTCCAGTTTTTCTTTTACAAATTCACTTAATGCGCCCGTTTCTTTATAACTTTTTACAATTATGCTGTCTTTAATTTTTGGGGCGTTATTATTAAAATTTAATACAGTGTCAAGCAGTTGTGCTTCTGGTAGTTGGTAATCTTTTTTTATAATTTTTTCTGCATCCGAGCAAGCTTGAAGAATAAACGCTGCAAATTTTGGATTATTATCTATAAATGGTTGGTAATACTTAAATCTTAAACTCATTTTTTCTTTATCGCTATTTGTGGAAAAATATTTCAATAAATCTTTTGGCAAGTCATCAAAATTGTCTCTAATTTTGTATTTATTCTCTATTTGCTCATGTTGTTTTATTAAATCTTGAGAAGAATTTTTTATATACATTTCTTTATCAGTTAAATTGTAATGCTCGTTATTACTTTTTTCTTTTTGCGCGTAATCTTTAAATGCTACTCTATTTCTTAACTTAGTAGCTGATAAATTGTTATTAGTTGCCACATTGCGCAATCTTCGTCCGCCGGAAACAACTCTTGCATTTGCAGAATTTGATGGATTATATAAAACAGACTGTATTAAAGCCTGCGCTAAAACTGCTTTTATAGGTTTTGGTATTTTATTCCAAGCATCTTTTCCTTTGTTTGCAATATCGCGTATTACATCAACAATTGAATCAAGAGATATGTCAGTATGCTCAACTCCACCCTTTAAAACTGCCTGTTTAATTGCTGAAGATACAACATCATCTATACCCGAATCAGGACGAGAACGCCAATGCTCTCTTACTTTTTCTCCATCACGTGTGTAGCTTTTCACATGTACATCTTTTGCGCTCATATTAAATCCTCCATTTGCCATTATGCGATATTTATATGTTAGCAAATTAAATACAAGCGCACATCACCAAAATTACTTGAGTAGTAATGGTTTTAAAAAGACTCTTTTTATTATATGACATGCTACAACAGGTAAAAATGGAGACGGCGGGAGTGTCTTGGATTATTGCGGGCTCGCAACCCTCAACGGGCTTGCTCGCAATGGGCGTTCGCTTCGCTTCCACGCCCCGCAAAATCCGCCGAACCCGCATTACAAGGCTAAAGCCTTGTGCGTGTTCTTCACCTCGCGTGCACAAGTTTAATATAAATATTAATACTGGAGACGGCGGCAGACGCTCAATTTCTACGGGCTTTGCCCTTGAAATTTTACGCTAACTGCATCCGTCAAATCACGAAATCAAAGATTTCGGATTTGTCGTAGGATTCTCACCCGCTACGCGGCTTTGACTCCAACGACTTCAATTTATTAAAATAATACTGGAGACGGCGGGAGTCGAACCCGCGTCCAAAATGATAACAAGCGCGAATCTACAAGCTTAGAATCTTTTTATCTCAACGCAAAATCGGAAAGATGTCTTCAACCAAATTAAGCGCCAAAGTCTTTTTTATAAGGAAAGACAACCCCTCAAGGCTAAATACTTAAACGCCTGCGCCTCAAGCTACAAGTGTTAAGGCTTGCATAATTGACCCTAAATTGCGGCAAGCTGGCAAGATAGAGTGGCTGTCGCGCAAACTATGCAGCGATTGCTCTGGGAGCAAAGTCAGCTTTTACAACGTTATTAGCGTTTATTTTTTTGATTGTTGGTAACGCGCAACATCCGCGCGGCCTGCATCACGGTTGATAAAGCACCCTGTCAAAACCACAACGTCCCCATATTAAAATTTCAAAGTTCTGTATTTATGATTATATCACTGTTTTAAGCGATTTCAAGGTTAATATGCAATAAGTACCAAATCTGCCATGGGTATTACCATCTCGCTTCTTCTTATCATAAACTTATAATCAGGATTTAGCATTTTGAGCTTATCTTTCAATTCAAAAAAATCCTTAGGCGTGTGATACATTGCTGCAACTACAATCGGTTTATCTCTTTTTATTATCTCCTTTGCACCCTCTATAATGGCGCTTTCAAACCCTTCGGTATCAAGCTTAATGAGCCCTATGGCCTCAGAGTTTTTGTAATTATCATCAATGGTTGTAATTTGTGCCATTTCTGTGTCGTTAAATGTTATCTCAATCACTTCTTCTTTTTGGCCCAATCCCTTTTTGACGGGGATAATTTTATTGTTACAGTTATCAATTCTAAGGAATTTATCCATAACATTATAATTCACACTAAGAGGTTCATATGCGTGAATTTCGCTTTTTGGAAAATAATGATGAAACATAAGGGCACTGTCTCCGTTAAGTGCTCCGCCATCTATGATTATTTTTCCGTTAATTTTGTCAAAAATCTCTTTATACAGGTCTTTTAGCCCGTAAATATTTGAATAATAAAAAGGGTCAATTTTTAAAATATCTATAAAAGGCTGTCTAAAAGTTTTTTCAAATTCCCTGCGTTCTTTTTTTAGTTTTTTATCTTCTCTTGTCCATATTTTGCCTAAAAAAGGTTTATTTACATATGGCAAAAGTTTTAAAAACAAGTCTATATAATCGCAAGAAATCTTATCTAAATCGTTTTTCAAGTTTAGAGTTTTACTTTTTTTATCGTTTTTTTCTAAGTATTTGTTAAAGGCTTCAAACCACAAAAAACGTATAATTCTTAATTTTATTTCTTTCATTTACACAACCGGATAACTGCCTAAAATCCTGTAATACTGGGTATAATCAGCTAACTCATCAAGTGTTGTTTTAAGATTGTCTATATCTTTATCCAAATCCACAAAGAAATTATACTCCCCTAAAACCCTTTTTGACGGGCGAGATTCAATGTAGATAAGGTTAATATCGTGCTTTTTAAACACCTCAAGAGCATTTGCAAGCGCGCCGGGTTCTTGTTTTGTTGAAAATACAAGAGATGTTCTTATTTTTTTATCAAAATTAAAATCTTCCCTTGAAACAAGCACAAAGCGGGTTTGATTGTCTTTGTTGTCGTTTATGTTTTTCTCTATTACAGGCACATTGTGCATTTTGGCACAAAGCTCATTCCCGATAGAGGCATAGCCCTTGCCTTTGTCTTTTAACATGGCTGTTGCAGCAGCAGTAGATGAAGCACCCTCAAGGATTATATCCTTTCCAAAGTTTGCGCTTATGTACTTTTGGCACTGTGAAAGCGGCTGAGGGTGAGATATTATATGAGTTATTTCCTCTTTTTTTGAATATGAAATAAGGCAATTTTCGATGTTAATTTGTGTCTGGGCTTGAATTTTAACATCATTTTTTGTACTGAAAATCCCATCAAGTGTCGGTCTTACAATGCCCTCTATAGAGTTTTCCATTGGTAAAATTGCAGCAAGAGTACAATCATCATCAATTGTTTCAATTATTTTTGTAATGGTTGAAACAGGCTCAAAATCAGCTTTTAGGTTGAGTTTTTCTCTGAATTTTTCACATGCGAAGTCACTGTATGTTCCTTTTGGCCCAAGGAAAAGTATTTTTTTGATAGAATTATTCATATAGATATTTTATTATGATTGGAATTAATATGGCAACAAAAAAAATAGAATTCGGAACAGACGGCTTTAGAGGCATAATAGCCGGAGATTTTACCTTCGAAAATGTAGAGAAAATCACACACGGGATAATAAAATATCTAAAAGACAACGTCAACGATAAAAAATCCGTCCTTATAGGCTATGACCCGAGGTTTATGGCAGATGAGTTTGCAAGGTTTTGTGCAGAAATTTTTGTAAAATCAGGCTTTAGCGTTATGCTCTCAAACTGTGTTTGCCCGACGCCCGTTTTAGCTTATGCTGCTACAGTTGCAAAAAATTCCGCAGGTGCGGTTATGTTCACCGCTTCTCATAATCCAAAAAATTATTTGGGTATGAAGTTTATTCCAAACTACGGCGGCCCTGCAACAAAGGGAATAACGGATGTTATTGTTCAAAACATAGAACAAAACTACACAGCCGAGCCTCAAGAGGGCGGAAAGATAATAGAGTCGGACTTTAGAGAGGTTTATTTTTCTCATATAGAAAGTTTGATAGACTTTGGCGCTATTAAAAAATCAAACGTAAAATTCATATATGATGGGCTTTTTAGCGCATCTGTAGGGACTTTTGATGAGATTTTAAACAGGCATGGGATAAATTATGAAGTTGTAAACAACTGCTATGACCCTAATTTTGGCGGGTTTTTGCCCGAGCCTAAAGAAAAATTTATGCACCATAAGAAAAACGGCTTTTTGACGTTTGCAAATGACGGAGATGCCGACCGCTACGGGGTAATAGACGAGTGCGGACAGTGGGTGAGTCCAAATGAGATACTTGCGATTTTGCTTAAATACCTTGTTGAAAATAAAGGTATGAAAGGCAAAATGATAAAAACCGTAGGTGTTAGCGCTCTTGTTGATGTAGTGGCAAAAAAGCTTGATGTGGAAACAATCACAACTCCTGTTGGTTTTAAATGGCTAAGCGAAAAAATGAGAGAAAATGACACAATTCTAGCAGGTGAGGACTCGGGCGGTTTGTCATGCGGTGTGCATATACCTGAAAAAGACGGTATTTACGCTAATCTTTTAATTTTAGAGATGGTAAGTGTTTTGCAAAAACCTCTGTGTGAACTGAGAAAAGAGCTGCTTGACTTTGCGGGTGTGAACTTTTTTTGTGACAGGGTGGATGTAAAATTAGAAGATAAAGAGAAAATGTATGAGCTGCAGCAGAAATTTTTGCAGATGTTTGATATAGCGGGTATGCATATTTATGATGTTTTAAAAATTGACGGCGCTAAGTTTTATCTGGGCGAAGAAAAACTCAGCTGGGTTTTAATGCGTCCGTCAGGAACTGAGCCGCTTTTAAGGTTTTATATAGAATCGGACAGTATTGAAACTTTAGATAAAATAAAAGATTTTATACGCTCTCATACGTCTTAAAATGCAGTTTTGCAATGTTTTTAAGTTCTTCTTTGCCAAAGCGGGCGCTGAATTTTTTCGCTTGCTCTAAAACAAGTCCCGATGCGCCTTTTGGCAGGTTAATTTCATAATTTGCGCTCAGGTTAGAAATTCTTCTCACAAACTCTGCCCTTGCCAGTATTGACGCTGCCGCTACTGCGGTGTCTGATTCGGCTTTTGTTTGCTGAATTAACTTTATGCTTTTGCCTTTTTCTTTAAGCGCAGATTGTATAACGCTTTCGCTTGAGGCAAATTTGTCTGATATAGCGATTTTTGCGTCTGTTTTTTTTAGGATATTTTCAAGCACGCTCGAGTGTCCCCAAGCAAGCAGGCGATTTAGGTTTTTGAAACTTGAGTAGAGTTCGTTGTATTTTTTGGGGTTAATTACTATAACGTCATATATCGCAAGGGCTTTTATTTTGCCCTCAAGTTCAAGGATTTTTTTATCATTGAGTTTTTTTGAGTCGCAAACGCCGAGCTCTTGTAGGTTTTTTGCATTATCTTGTGTTAAATATGCCCCTGCAACAACAAGCGGGCCGAAGAAATCTCCCTTGCCTGATTCGTCAATTCCTATGTGCGGATAGGGGATGTCGATTGAGTTTTGTTTTGTTTGCTGCGGTTGGTTAAAATATTTTTCAAGGATTGTTTGAGTGTTTTTGCCTTGTATTACAAATTTGCCGCTTTGATAAAATGAAGCGGTAAAACCCTCGCCTCTGGCTTGAAAGAGCATATATTGAGGTACAGAAAAGCTCGCGTTTTCGTTTTTGAAAATGTCTTTGTATTTTTGCACCTGTTTAGGGTTGTAGGTGGATGTGTAGTTGTTCATTTTTTTATTATATCAAAAATCTTGAATTATGTTTTTGTTTGAAATATATTAGGGTATATGGCACTTTAGTTAAAAGTGGCGGCTTGGTGTCGGGAGATTAGTTCCGATATTAAAGTGACAATTAAATAAGTTTATGGCGGGTGTCGCCAAGTGGTTAAGGCCTCGGATTGTGGTTCCGATATTCGTGGGTTCGAACCCCATCACCCGCCCCATAAAATAGGTTACAGCAAAAGCTGTAACCTATTTTATTTTGGTTGAGTTAGAACCCACACGGGTCGAAAGACCCGTAAAGTGGGTGAGAACCCTACAAAAAATCCGAAATCTTTGATTTCGTGATTTTATGGATGCAAAGTATGAATTTATAGCGTAAGCGTAATAAATTCAATACTATTGCCATCACCCGCCCCATAAAAAGACTCCTATCAAGGGGTCTTTTTATTATAAAAATGAGTAAAAACTGCTATAATATTTCATACCAATCAATTTGAACATTGTAAATTGTGCACAGGGTAAAGAAGAACTCTTTTTTATAGGAAACTGACCACCAACTATACTGTAGACCTCGGGTTGGTTCCCGACTAGAAAGGGGGCGATATGAGCGATTTCAATTTGAGTTTATTTTTAATCTTTTTGATTTTGTCCATATTAAAAACGGTTCTCACCTTAAAAGATAAGAACCGTTAGACCTCTACAGAGTTCTTGATAGTCTGCTAAACTATCACCCTGTGCTTATATTATAAATAACTTTTAATCATTTTTCAACCTGTTCTAAACCCGACTTTGAATAATCTCCTTGAGCAAAACCCTCAACAATGCTAAAATTAAACCTGACAATATTTTTTGCAGGTGGTATGAAAAAGTTCTTCTCTCTTTTGATTATTTTCTCAATACTTCTCTCCCCGTGCGCCTATGGGGCAAGTGCTTCATCGACTAAAAAAGCAAAAGTATCAAAAACCTACCCCGAAACTATGACAGGGCGCATTAACAAAATCGGCAACAGGCTGCTTGAGAGGAATAAAATTGAGGCAAATGTTAGGTTTAAACTGAAAAAAACAAGCAAAGTAAACGCTTATGCCAATTTGTATAAAGACATTGTTGTCTATAGCGCCCTTGTAAGATTGTGTGACAACGACGAAGAGCTTGCGGGCATTATAGCTCATGAACTCGGGCACATTGTAAATTCTCATGTTGTTAAAATAAATGTTGTAAATAACATTGCAAATATTTCATTAAATGTAGCAAGAGAAGTCCCCATTGTCGCTTTGCCTGCGGCACTTTTGTATAAACTTTCTTTTAGAAAGTGGTCAAGGTCAGAAGAATACGAGGCTGACGCCACGGCGGTAGATTTGCTTGTGGGGGCGGGTTATAACCCCCTTGCAATGGTATCTGTTTTAGAAAAAATTAACGATGAGGCCTATTTAGACTTCTTTTCTACCCACCCGTCGGGAGAAAAAAGAACTGTCTATGTTTATGACTACATAGCCCACACCTATCCTAAATATATTGAAGAGGGCTATGATACAGAGAGTTTTGCCATATTTATGAGCTATTATGAGGATATACTTGAAGAAAGAAAAGAAAACCCCGAAAAATTAATCTCTCATCAGAAGAAATTTTCTAAACTTGAAGAAAAAAGAAAAAAGAAATACGAAAAATATCAAAAGGCTTACTACAAAAAGCAGGAAAAACTAAAAGAAAAAGAGCTTAAACAAGAGCAAAAAGCCCTCAAGAGTATTGAGAAAGCCAAACAAAAAAGACTTAAAGAAGAGCAAAAAGCACTTGAAGAAAAATCAAAACAAAAACAAAAAAATTAAACCCTGTTTTTCATATCCAAATATATAAGATATGTCATCTCGCAGTCTTTAAGCCCTCTGTGAGCGCCTTTTGTATCGATATTTAAGTGTTTTGCAATGTTTGAGAGCTTATAGCTTTCAAGTTTATATGTTCTTTTAGCCAGCGTAACTGTGTCTACAAGGTCGTTTGAGAGATTTTCATCAAAGTTTGTTTTCATCTCTCTGTGCAAAAAATTCGCATCAAACTTCACGTTGTGCCCTACAATAATGTCATTTTGTACAAATTCTCTAAATTTTTTGAGCACTGTCTTTATGTCGGGTTGATTGCTTAGCATACTTGGGCTAATGCCTGTTAAATTTACAATAAAGCTGTTTGGGGCGCGCTTTGGTTTAATAAGCATGGAAAAATCAGCCACTCTTTTGAGCCCTCTTACTCTTATGGCGCTGATTTCTATAATCTCATCATAGCCCATGCTAAAGCCTGTTGTCTCAATATCAACAACACAAAAGTCATAAGGCATAATATCAACCACCTTGCCTTTGGGCTTTTTTGGTGCGGGCGGTTTTGGAATTTGTATGTTTTCTCTAAAAGATAAATTAAGCTGCATAGTTTAATTATAAAATGATTATTTTTGCCTTACAATAAAAAAATGACAGGAATATTGGCGCTTGTTGTAAGAATTTTATCAAACCCATACTCTAATGTAGTTCAAAAGAAGCTTTCTTTAAGGGGTTTTAAGCCTTTATGGATAAGTTTTTTTTCTTATTTTTTACTTAGCATTTTTGTAATATTTCCTGCTATTTTTGTTGACTGGTCTGCTTTTGGGCCTGTTTTTTGGAAATACGTTATAATTTCAGGGTTAATAGGTGCTTTAGGCAATTGGTTTTTAACGGAAGCCATAAAATACGGCGAGCTTTCTGTCCTTGGGCCTATAAATTCCTACAAGTCTGTCGTAAGTATAGTTTTTGCCTTTTTTATATTGCATGAAATACCTTCTCTAGTGGGGCTTTTTGGCATATTTTTAATAGTTTTGGGGTCTTATTTTGTTTTTGACAGTGTATCAGGGGGTTTTAATTTTAAAATTTTTCTTAGAAAAGACATAAGATACAGGATTTTTGCCCTTATTTTGACTGCTCTTGAGGCTGTTTTTATAAAAAAGATAATTGTAATGTCTGATGTTTTGGTGTCTTTTATTCTCTGGTGTGTTTCAAGTGCCCTTTTTTCTTTTGTATTAATGCTTTTTGCTAAAAATAAAATCAAACAGGAGTTTTATTTAAGCATAAAAAGATACCCTCTTTACTTTTTGCTTTTGAGTTTTTCAATGTTTTTGATGCAGTTTTCAACAAATATTGTTTTTGAGCACATAAATGTCTCGTATGCCCTTGCGCTTTTTCAACTTTCATCTCTTGTAAGTGTGGTTTTAGGCTGGAAATATTTTAGGGAAAAAAATATTTTAAAAAAGCTCCTTGGGGCGCTTATCATGGTTTTTGGCGCAGTGGTTGTGATTTTATTTTAAAGCGTATCGTAGAGCCTTTTTACTTCCTTAATATCTTGCCACATAAGCCACTTTGGGCTGCCTTTTTCTCTTGAGTCATTTCTTAGAAGATATGACGGGTGAAAAATCGGCATCATTTTTGACCCGTTGGGACCGTCAAACCACTGACCGCGTACGCGGGTTATGCTCATTTTTTTGTTAAACATGCTCTCAAGTGCCACTCTGCCGCAAATGAGAATGATTTTTGGGCGCATGATATTAATTTGAGTATCTAAATACTCTCTGCAAGCCTCTTTTTCATCCTCTTCAGGGTCACGGTTCTCGGGCGGTCGACATTTTATGGTGTTACAGATGTAGATATTTTTATCGCGCGAAAAACCGACACTGGCAAGTATTTTATCTAAAAGTATCCCGGCTTTGCCCACAAAAGGTTTGCCCTGTTTATCTTCCCAAAACCCCGGAGCCTCTCCTATAAGAATTATTTTATTGTTTACAACACCCTCTCCAAAGACTGTGTTTGTCCTTGTTTTATGCAGTTTGCACTTTGTGCAGTTTTTGCAGGCTTTCCTTGCTTCATCAAGTGTTTCAAACATTTTGCGTGTCTTTCAAAATGGTCTTTTGTATTAATATAGCTTTGATAGTCTTATTTTGCAATGTTTATGGTTTTTATGCTAAGGCATCATTTAAAATTTGTGTTAAAATATTAGTTGCAAAAATTATTTTGGAGGATGAAAAATGATTAATGAAAAGTTGGAACATGCTTTTTGTGTGCAAATAAACAAAGAGCTCTACAGTGCTTATTTATACCTTGCTATGCAGACTTATTTTAAAGATATGAATCTTGACGGGTTTGCTAACTGGATGGCAGTTCAGGTACAAGAAGAGTTAGCTCATGCTATGGGTATGTACAATTACGTTTTAGAGCGCGGCGGCAAGGTTACTTTAATGAGCGTAGATAAGCCTGAGGATAGCTGGAATTCACCCCTAAACGTATTTGAAAAAGTTTTAGAACATGAAGAATATGTAACAAGCCTGATTAACGAACTAACTTCAGTAGCAGAAGAAGTTAAAGACAGAGCGGCAATTTCTCTTCTTCAGTGGTATATAAAAGAACAAGTTGAAGAAGAAGCAAATGTTTCAAATGTTTTGGGTAATTTAAAACTTGCTCAAAATGACCCGAGAGCACTTCTGTTACTTGACAGAGAACTTGCAACAAGGACTTTTGTTGCTCCCGTTATAGGTTAAGATTTAAAAAAACTCCCGATTTTTCGGGAGTTTTTCTCTTATATATCCAATTCGTATTTTAAAATATCTGTCACAGGCGGTTTTTTGAGGCATTTTATAGCATTATCCGCTTTTTTCTCAAGCATGGGGTCGTCTGTTACTTCGGCAATTGTTCTGAGCAAATCAATTGTACCGTTAAATACTCTCATTAAGTCGCCTTCATGCATTATTATATATTTTGATTTTAAGTCATTAAATATGTTCTGCCATTGTTCCAAACATTCTTCATCGCTGTAATATGGTGAATAAGCAAATTTTAAAATTGCAGGAACAAGATTTGTACTCATTTTTATGGGCTCATCAATTTTCTTTTCAGATTGTTCTTTCTGGATTTGTTTAGCTAAATCTATTGCAGGGCTTAATTTTTGCGCTACATCTGCCAAATCGTCGTCAAATGTATCTCTTGGTTTATCGTCTTTAATGTCTGCAAACATTACCATAAGAGCCGCAAGTTCTTCGGGTGTAAGGTCTTGAGTGTATTTTGGATTTTCCATAATTTCACAGAATAATACTTGGTTTATTCCATATACATTTTTTGCCATTTCACCTTTGTATGTCAGATGATTTTTGCCGTTTTCGTAGTAAATATAGTCTTTGTCTCTTAAGTAAGCAAGTTTTCTGCGTGCTTCTTTTTTGATTTTTTGAGTTGAACCTGCTTGGTGAGCAAAGAAACTGTCTTTTAAAAATTCATCCAGATTGTTTATGGTTGAGTTTTGAAGAAGTGTGGCGTATGAAAGGTTAAAAGAACTCGAAATCTTTGTATTGTCGGATTCTATTATTGCTCTAAATCTTGATAGTTCCTTATCTGAAGTGGGGCAGATAATTACATTTCCAAGGTCGTCTATTCCTCTTCTGCCGGCTCTTCCTGCACCTTGCTTGTAGTTTGTGGGAGGAATTTCTACCATTTTCCTTCCGTCAAATTTTTCAATTGAGGTAAATACTGTTGTTTTAAAGGGCATGTTGATGCCTGCAAGAAGAGTTTCCGTTGCAAAGCAGGCTTTGATTAGTCCTTCTCTTGAGAGTTTCTCTACAAGGCTCTTGTACGCAGGCAGCATACCTGCGTGGTGTACCGCATAACCCATTAAAAGTTTTGGCAAATAGTCGCTTTCAAAATCATCGCCAAGATAAATATCTTTTTCATCTGCCTCTTGAACTATATCCAGTACTCTTTTTGACTGTTCGGGGGTAAGCAGTGTTCCAAGTTTTAAAGATGTTTCATCAAGTGCTTTTCTGCATTTTTTCTTAGAAAATAAGAAGAAAAGCGCAGGAGTTTTGTCTTTGTCGTTGAGAAGTTTGACAAGAGGAGGCAGGGGAGGATTTTTTGGTGCATAGTTTAACTTTACATCGGTTCTTCTGGTTTTATCGGGGTTTGATAAAACATAGGCGATTTGTTGTGCTTTTTCATGCTTTACGCCTTTTTGCGATGTTAGTATACCTGAAAATCTTTCTGCATCAATTATGTTGTTGCCGTCAGAATAGCTTTTTAATATATCAAGATAATTTTTACCGTCATAGAGACCTTCAAGTTCTTGAATTGTTTCAAGCACTCTGTCGCCTTTTGGGTTTTCAAGATAATCTAAATCTATTTTTCTGCTGTATGCCTGCTCTATAGTGTAGCCCATGGGGTATTTATAGCCGAATACATATTCTTTAAGCGGTACGTATCTTTCATTTTCAGGTACATCTATAAGTTTTGTTCCGTTATCGGGGCTTACTTTATTGAGCCATTTTGATATTTCAGATGCGTTAGAAGCGGTTGCCGATAACATCATCTGACGCATATGTTTTGGAGTCTGCATAACGGACTCTTCCCAGACCGTTCCTCTGTCAGGGTCTTTAAGGTAGTGAAATTCATCGTAAATAACCCCTGAAAAATCTCTAAATGTCTCGGCGGTTTCATCAGGTTCCGACATATTAACCATGTTGCGATAAATTTCTGTTGTCATAACAACAAGCTGGGCGTCAGGGTTAATTGTGACATCACCTGTTATAATGCCTACGTTATCAGAGTGAATGAAGTTTCCGTCTTTGTCGTATTTACCAAACAACTCGGAGAATTTAACAAATTTTTCATTACTCAGGGCTTTAAGAGGAGAAAGGTAGATTATTCTCTCGCCTCTTTTTAGTGCATCTTCTATACCGTATTCGGCAATTAAGGTTTTACCTGTGCCTGTTGGTGCTGTTACGATTGTATTTTTTCCTGATATAAAAGCGTCAACCGCTTCTTTTTGGTATCTGTCAAGGGTATATTTTTTATCTGAATCTTCAAATGAGCGCAGTTTTGATGATTCGCCCAAGGGAAGAATTATGGACTTTATTTTTTCCATATCAAGAGCTTTTGCTTGATTTTTTCTTAAACTTTGCGCTCTTAGTAAAAACGGGTCAGGGCTTAACTCTTTTTCTCTTTGTATTCTTTCGCGGTTTTGTACTATCGGGTCATTTGCCCAGGGATTCTCTCTTTTTTCAATTTCTTGTTTAACTTTTTCAATATGTTTTATTATTCTATCGTTAAATAATCTCTGTTCGGCGGTTATAGGCGGGTAAATATAAACAGACTGGTCTATTTGGGGATGTTTTTCTTTTTTGCCCGAAAAATGGATATAATTTTTGATACTGTTAATGCTCGGTATTCTCATTTTAACTTCCTAAGATATGTATGTTATCTATAGTCTTGTGAATATTTTTTTTATACAGGAAAATTTATTTTGATAAAATATTTGTTACAAAAGTTTAAAAAAATGCTATACTTGTCTTGTAAATATTTTACAAAAAAGGAGTTACTTATGTGGGAAAAAGACATTAACATTAACGAGGTAAAAGAAATTATCTCGCGTGCTAAGGTGTACTTCGGTATTGGCGCTATGCACAAAATTGATGACATACTAAAAGACCTAAAAACAAAAGGTGTGGATAAAGTCATTGTTATCTCGGGCAAAAACGCATATAAGGCAACAGGCGCCTGGGATATTATAGAAAAATCACTAAATGATAACTCAATAGGTTATGTAAATTACGATAAAGTTACTCCAAACCCTACAACAGATGGTATAGATGAAGCCAAAAAAATCGCATTGGACTTTGGTGCAAAAGCAGTAATTGCAATAGGCGGAGGCTCTCCAATCGATACAGGCAAAAGTGTTGCTATTTTAATGGATAAAAAATATCAGGATAAAACTGCTGATGAACTTTATGAATACAAATTTGCACCCGATAGTGCAGTGCCTGTTGTAGCAGTTAATTTAACTCATGGCACAGGAACTGAGGCAAATCGTTTTGCTGTAGCAACCGTAGTTAAAAAAGACTTTAAACCGGCTATTGCTTATGATTGTATTTATCCTTCATATTCAATAGATGACCCTAAGGTTTGTATTAAACTAAGCCCTAAACAAACAATGTATACTTCAATTGATGCTATAAATCACGTTGTAGAGGCTGCAACAAGTAAGGTTGCTTCTCCATATTCAATTTCTCTTGCAAAAGAAACAATAAGACTTGTTGCAAAATATCTGCCTCTTGCGCTTAAAAACCCTGAAGATATGGAAGCAAGATATTTCTTAATGTATGCGGCACTGTTGGGCGGCATATGTTTTGATAACGGACTTTTGCACTATACTCACGCGCTTGAGCACCCGTTAAGCGCAGTAAAACACGACCTCTCTCACGGTCTTGGGCTTGCAATACTGTTACCTGCGGTAATTAAAACAATTTATCCCGATAAAGCTGCGACATTGGCTGATATTTTAGAACCCATTGTACCTGACTTAAAAGCAGATGCCAAAGATGCTAAAAAAGCAGCTATTGGAGTAGAAAAATGGTTATTTGAAATAGGCGTAAAGGAAAAACTTGAAGATATGGGTTATTGTGACTCTGATGTAGATAAGCTTACAAATCTTGCTTTTACAACGCCATCGCTTGACGGATTGCTTGCAATAGCGCCAAATGAGGCTACAAAAGAAAGGGTTGAGGCAATATATAGAGAATCCATGAAACCTATGGCATAAGATTTTGCTCATAAAAAATCGGGGGGTTTAACCCCCCGATTTTATTTTAATATTTTTTTAAGGAGTTGTTGCAGAGGCATTTTTTGGAACCATTTTTACACCCAGTTTTCCGACGGGGAATTGGTATCTGTCAAGTGCTGTTTTGTTTGGTTTTTTTGCGCCGTTTACATCTATTGCAATCTCAACGCAAGCACCTGTTACATCTATTGGTTCTTCTTCATATGCAATGACTGTTTTTGTAGATAGGGAGCAAGTGTTGTCATATTTAAAGCCCATTAATGTGCCATCGGCAAGAACTGCAAGGGATTTGCTCGTAAAATCTACCCCTGTTGGTTTCGGGTCTGCAGCGTATGCTGCTGTTGAGTAAAAACTTGTTGTATCGTTTGATGTTGCTGATGCGCCATCAAGGCAAGCGGTTTGCGAGCTTGAAGAGCAAGTTTTTACAAATTGCATATATTTTGCATACAAATCTCTTATGCAGTCATGACTTGCACAATTGACTTTTGCCATACTGTGAGATGTTGTTTCCATCATAACTATTTGTTTTGTTGCATCATTTACCGCAGTGTATACTTTTTTAACCTCAGCTTCCGCTTGTTTTCTGTCCAAATCAATATTCATAATAAGAGACGGTATTGTCATTGATGCTACAACACCTATAATAGTTAGGGTGATGAGTACTTCTGCAAGTGTAAAACCCTGTTTTATTTTCATAAATCCACCTTTTTAATAACTACAAGAACATTATATGGGCGGATAATAAATATTGCAATTAAATTAATGTTTTTTGATGAGTTTTAAAACCTCGCTGCCTGCAATAGCTGATGATATAAGCCCTACCCCGAGCCATAGGTAGTTGACTATATTTATCGGGCTTTTTTTCTTCTTGATGCCTGCGTTTTTTAACTCTTGCGGCGCTTTTGCATTTGCAATTTCAAGCGTATCTTTTGAAATACCTTCTGTTTTTGGCGGTGTAGGTACAACGCCTACCTTTGGAGGTGTAAAAGTCATTTGTGTATTTGTGTTACTAATAGGGCTTGTCATACTTTTAATAAAACAAAACAACTTTCTAAATTGCTTTTTTATTGTTATTTATATGTTTGTTTTCAAGATATCCTGCTATAGGAGCAGATATTAGAGGAACAAGTATTCTTTTTGCTAAAACTGTTGCGCCTACAAGAGTTGAAACGGCTGCAAAACCTGCGCTTGCTTGCTTGAATTGTTTAGAGTTTTCATCAAGCACCGAGAATAATTTTTTGCACATTGCACTTTGAACTTTTTTGTTTGCAAGGGCAAGACCTGCTGAGATTTGTACTATTGCCGTTATAAAGCCTGTTGTAGCGTCCATTTTTGCAACAAAGGATTTTTTATCTTCGGGTATTTCATTATTTTTCATGGTGTTATGAACCCTAAGGGCGTATGCAAAAACATCTTTTGAAACGCTTGTAACTAAAAGTGTCTTTGTTAAAAATTCAGGATTTTGAATACACTTATCAATATGTTTTTTGACAAAAGGAGAATTTGCAAATTTATTTAGGCTTTTTTCTATAGGTTTTATCATTTTAAACCTCCTTTTGCACTCTGTGCTTTAAAATGATAAAGCGAGATTTTCATTTTGGTTTTTTTATTTTCTTCAGGGTGTTTTATTAATTTCATAATTTTGGGGAAGAAATAATCTTCCGCTTTGCATAAAATCGGAGTTAGTGCTATTGCTGCAACAAAGCAGATTCTATTTTGCAGGTGATACAATCTTTTGTGTGTTGAATCAAATTCTTTAAGAGATTTTTTAAGAGTTTCTTTTGCACTTATGGAGCTGTTTTCTATAGCGTCGTAAAAATTTTCTTTAAGATTTTTGCCAAATCCTTTTTTGTTTAATTTTTCCAAAAGCTCACTGCTTATACTTTCAAAATTTTTATCTTCTTTTGCTGCGGATTTTACGCTATCAATAAATTTATCTTTGTATAATTTTTCATTGTATGAAAAATTGCTGCCCTCTCTGTCAAGTTTGCCTTTGTTTGCAAGATTTGCCACAAAACTTGAACCCAGCATTAAAATAGGTGCTTCCATCATTAACTGAAAGGCTGCGGCTACGGGGTTTTTAAGAGCTGAGTATTCCTTTTTTTCTTTTGGTTCTTTTGATGCCGCCATAATTGTAGCCGGTACAAGGATAGCTTTACCTATAAAATCAAGGGCAATATTTGTACCCTCTCCTATTTTATCTATTTTTGCAAATTTATCCGCAGCGGCATATTGCGCTCTTTTTATAGCGCTTGAATAACCTTTAAAATTTGTTTTATCTAAACTGTTTATTTTCATGTGATGGATTCGGCTTTCGTTTATAAAAAACCTCTCAAGATTTTTATTTTCTCACAAAAAATTTTTTTCAAGCAATTTTTTGTTAAGATAAGTTTTTATATAGTTATGAGGAAATTATTAAGATTATTATTAAACCAGATTTTATCAATGCAGGAAAAAAATGCACCAAAGCTGCCTGATAAAAATATGTATTCATATTCAAACGGCTTATCAAGCTCGCATATAACTTCTTTTGCGACGGTTTCTTTTGACATAAAAACAAAAGAAAAAATGCAAAAACTTAAAAGCGTTGTTAAAAAAATTGTTAAAAAGAATATTAAAACCCCTGAAAAACTTCTTGAATATGTTGAAAAATCAGGCACAAGAGTTATAAAAATTGCTCATGCGGATAAGATTTTATCTTATGTAAAAGAACAAGAGGGCTTTATTACTCCAAAGAGCGGTTTTGAGGCACTGTATCTTAATTTGGTTTTAAATAAAAAAATATCTTTTAAGACTCCCGAGATGTTTGTTTTAAGGGATTTACCTTTAAATATCTATGTAATGTCTCATCAGTTCCACAAGTGGTATTCATATAAAATGAAACTGCCGGGGTATGATGAAACTACTCAGGAAAACTTCAAAAGAGTCTTTGAATTTGCTGACCCCAAAAAAGTTCAAGAACTTAGCTATGCTCAGATTATGTCATTAAAAGAGGCAATAAGGCGTGATAGCGAGGCTATAGATTTTGTGCTTGAACTCTCTAAAGAACAGGAAAGTTCGGCTAAAACTCTTGAGAAAATAAAAAAAGGTGAAAGCGCTACTGTCTAAGTTCACTAACTCTTTTTGCCAGAGCTCTTACTTCTTTTTCTATTTGAGCTTTTGTAATTGAGTTATCTAAAAGAATTTTTTCCGCGGTTTTATTTATGGCGTCGTTGATTTCTTTTTTGTTCTTTGAGCCGAAGTCTTTATTACCTGAGTTAGAAAGTTGCTTAATGCTCTCGCAGCGTGCTTTAGCTATTATATCCGTATCGCATATGCTAAAGTAGTCGTCATTTAGTGCATCTTCATTTATGGGGATAACATTAGTCAATTTTGCAAGTTCAATTTGAGCTTTTTTATCTGTTAAAAGTGCCGCAAATTCATGTGCCAAGGCCTTATGTTTAGCGTATTTTGGTATTATTAAATTCATAAGAGCTATGTCGTATTTGCCGCCTTTTGATGTCAGTTGAGTGCTGATATCTGATTTAGCATATATTTCAGGCGCATTTTCTTTTACCATATTTAAAAAATTTGACCCCAAAACAACAAAAGAGGCGTTGTTTGACATGTATTTTTCTGCCATTTCTCTGTGGTTTATGTTAAGAGTGTCTTTTGAGATTAGATTTTTTTTGTACATGTCATTAAACATTTCATATACAAAAATCGCTTTTTGTATTTCTTCTTCACTTTCAAAAGTGTTTATGCCGTATTTGTTTAAAATTTTTGCAAGAGAATCGTTTTCATTTAAGTTAATTGCAAGCGGGTAGATATTGGAGCAATTTTTTAGTTTTGGTGCTATATCATAGAGCTCTTCATAGGTTTTCGGTACTTCGCTAAATCCGCAAGAGTTGTATGTTTGAGCGTTATACAAAGTAACGGAACTTGTCGCATAAAAAGGCAGGGCAAAGATTTTATCTTCATAGCGAAGCATACCTGTGGCACTTTTGCTTAGTTTTTTGGCTTCTTGTTCGCTAAAGTAGTCAAGTGCGCCTCTTTGAGCCAAAATTACCGAAAAATCAGGGTTTAAATTAATTAAATCCGGAGGATTGCCGCCTAAAATTGATGCAAGAGTTCTTTTTTGAGCCTCTGAAATAGGTATATCAACCCATGTAACATTAATTTCAGGGTGGTTTGTTTCAAATTCTCTTATTGTATTTTCAATTACATCCGTTGCAATTGGTTTTAACTGTATGGTCCAGAGGGTAAATTCTTCTCTGGGGTCTTTATTTTTAATATAAAATAAAGCTCCCGCCGCGCAGATTAATATTAATAATGCCGTTAAAAAAAACTTTTTTAGCATGATAAAATTATACTATGAATTTATTTGACGCGCTAGAAGATAATAATAAACAAATGCCTCTTGCTCAGCTGCTTCGTCCAAAAAGCCTTGATGAGTATCTGGGGCAGACAAATGTCATAAGCGAAAATTCGCCCGTGTATAATTTGATAAAAGCAAAAAGACTTTTTTCTTTTATTCTCTGGGGGCCTCCGGGCTGCGGCAAGACTACTCTTGCAAGGCTTATAGCAAATTATCATAATGCAAATTTTATTGAATTATCTGCCGTTACATCAGGTGTAAAAGATGTTAAAGACGCAGTAGTATCCGCAAAAGAAAATCTCCGCTCGGGTATAAGAACAATTGTTTTTATAGATGAAATTCACAGATACTCAAAAACTCAGCAGGATGCGCTTTTGCCCCACATTGAAAACGGAACTTTTCACCTTATGGGTTCAACTACTGAAAACCCCTCTTTTCAGGTAATTCCTGCTCTTTTATCGCGCGCTCAGGTGATTATCCTAAACCCTATCGACGATTTAAGTATCAGAAAAATTGTTCAAAAGGGATATGATTATTTATCTAAAAATTACCCGTCGCAAAATGTTAAAATAACTGATGAGGCAATTGAAACTATTGTTAAACTTGCAAGGGGAGATGCAAGATTTGCCCTTAATACGGTTGAAAATTCATACTTTGCTGCAAAAGGCGAAGTGGGTAAGAATTTGATAGAAAATCTTTTACAAAAAAGAACTGCAAAATACGGTATAGATGAGCACTATGACCTTGCAAGCGCTTATCAAAAATCACTTCGGGGTTCTGACGCTGACGCTGCAATTTATTATCTTGCGAAAATGCTTGTATCGGGTGAAGACCCGAGGTTTATTGCAAGAAGATTACTCGTTGTAGCTTCAGAAGATGTAGGTAATGCCGATTTTAGAGCTTTGCTTGTGGCAGAGGCGGCGCTTAGGGCGGTTGAGCACCTTGGTATGCCTGAGGGCAGAATTGCGCTTGCTCAGGCAACAGAATTTGTAGCACGTGCAAAAAAATCTAATCGGGCGATTTGTGCTGTAGATAGTGCAATCTCTGATATTAAAAACGGTCTGGATTTTAAACCTCCCCTTCATTTAAGAGATGCTCACTATAAAGACGCGGCAAAATACGGCTTTGGAGAGGGGTATATATATACTCACGACGCGCCTGATGTTTATCAGAGATTTTTACCTGATGAGTTGGGCGATAAAAAGTATTTTACTTAAGCTTAAATTGGTGTATAATTTAAAAAATGCTTTGTTGTCAGGTGTTAAGTTTTGTAAAATTTTTTAAATAAATATCGATAATAGGGCAAAAAAAAATCTTTACAGACTTTCCATGGGTGCAAGGTTAGGAGCATAAAATATGCAAATACAAAATGTTACAGGTGTTAATTTTTCATCAGCAAGACTCACTCCCGAGGCTCTGGAAGCTCGTGCAGAAGCTCTTGAGAGAGGCGACTTTGATATCGATAAAGACTTTAATCCTGATGTTGTTGCTGATGTTTTAGACGGAAAGTTAAAAAAGACTGAAACCGGCAGAAAGTTAGTTAATACGTTGGCATCGGTTGCAGGTTTTTCGGCAGCAGCTTTATCATTCAGAAAAGTTGCTCCAAAGTTAAGACACGGTATTGCTGCCGCAACTTCAAAAGTGGCAGGTAAAATCGGTAATGTCGGAGCTAAGGTAAAAAATGATACAATATCCGATGTAGCAAAAGATATGGTAGAAAATACCTCAAAATTATCGGCTAAGGGCGATGGAACATTGCTTAAAAAAGGTGTAACTAAATTATTTGGTAAAAATGCAGATTCTGTTATGAATGGTCTTGATAAAATAGGCATTAAAACAGGCGGAGATGTTGCTGATACTGCAATAGCAGTCGGTGCTGCAACTCTTGCAGGTCGAGAAGTTGGCGACATTGCTGATGAGACACAAAAAGAGGCAACCCTTAAAGATACCTTTAAAGACTTGGCAAAAGTTGCCGGTGCTTTAGGTTTAGGTGATGCTGTATAGGTTTATTTGAAAGTAATAATTGAAAGGAAAGTATAATGAATATCAGTGCAATTAACGCAGGTTCATCGCTAAACAGACCACAAGTTCCAAGAAATTCTGTTTCTTTTGGTAACGCTGTTCCCGTAGCTGAAACTGCTCAAGAAGGTGCTAAAAAAGCAAAAATAGCTCTTCCCAAAGTATTTAAAACAATTGGTTCAAAAGTAGCTACTTTCTTTAAAGAAACACTGCCTAAATTCTTTAAAGAAACTGTTCCTAATTTCTTTGGCGGTATAGTTGCTCGCTTTAAAAAAGCCCCCAAAACAGAACAGGTGGAACAAACTGTTGAACAAACAGTAGAAGCAAATAAAAAATTCGGCGCAAAAGCGCTTGATGCTCTTAAGGGTGCAAAAGCAAAAGTTGTTGAAACTTTTAAAGGCGCAAAAGACGGTATTGTAAAATTTGCTAAAGAACACAAAGGCGCAAAAGGTGTTAAACTTGCCGCTGCAGCTCTTACTGCTGTTGTTGCAGGCGGATTTGCAATAAAAGAAATTTATGATATAGCAACAAAATCAAACCCCGAAAGATAATATTTGTTAAATGCAAATAAATCAACTAAAAAGCCCATTACCGATGGGCTTTTTAGTTAGTATAATAAGTAGACGTTACGGTTTATTTAAGAGTGAATTTCTATGACTAAAAAGCTTAATATAGCATTTATTTGGCACTTTCACCAACCCTCTTATCAGGAAAATTCAAACGGTGATTTCTTAATGCCATGGGTGCGTCTGCACGCTACAAAAGATTATCTGGATATGCTTATAAGGCTTGAAGATTTTAAAAATATTAAACTGAATTTTGATATTTCTCCCGTTTTGATTGATTCAATCGAAAAATACATAAACGGAGCAAAAGACATACATTTAAAGCTTCTTTTGTGTGATACAAAAGATTTAGACCGTGACGACAAGCTTTTTATTTTGGAAAATTTCTTTGACGTAAATTATTCAAATATGCTCATGTCCCGTCCTCATTATGCTCATCTTAATGACATAAGGGTGCATTGCGATTCTAAAACCTCTCTTATAGACAGTTTTAGCGAGCAGGACTATGCCGATATTATGGCTAATTTTACCCTTTGCTGGATAGATAAAAGGTTCAGGTACCGCTACGAGGGTTTAGATTATCTTTTAGATAAAGAAAAAGATTTTACACTTGAAGACAGGCAAAAAATATATGAAATTCAACTGCAGATAATTAAAGATATTCTACCAACATACAGGAAATATCAAGACGAAGGCAGAATTGAAATATCTACAAATCCATACTATCACCCGATTTTGCCGCTTTTAATAAACATTCATGAAAACAACTATCCATATAGCGAGAATTTGCCAGATGCGCTTGAAGGCGGCATTAAAGATGCTAAAGAACAAGTAGCAAGAGCACTAGACAAATTTGAAAAGCTCTTTGACAAACGTCCGAGAGGCATGTGGCTTTCTGAGCAGTGTGTGAGCAAAAAGACTCTTAATCTGCTTTCTTACTTTAATATTGACTGGACTGTTCTTGATGAGGGAATTTTATCAAACAGTATAGGCAGGGAATTTGCAAGGGACTTTGAGGGAAATCTTGAAGACCCCTTTGGGCTTTGTGTTAATTATGCACTTAAAAAAGACAAAAATAAGACAAATTTAATCTTTGCGGATTCATTTTTTGCAAATTTAGTCGGTTTTGGATATGGCAGCTACGATAGTGAAGTTGCGGCAAATGACTTGTATGAAAAGATTAAAACCATACAAAATAAACTTCAAAATTCACCTAAAGAAAATCACCTCTTAACCATTGCAATGGATGGAGAAAATTGCTGGGAAAGCTATCAAAATGACGGCGAAGAATTCTTAAGCGCGCTCTATAACCTGATTGAGCAGGATGACACTTTAAGTACCACTCTTGTAAGTGATTTTATTGACAAATCAACTCCTGAAGAGCTCAACAAAATTGCCTCAGGTTCTTGGATTAACAGAAACTTTGAACTCTGGGTGGGCGAACCGACAAAAAATGTTGCTTGGCGCTATCTTAACCAGACAAAACAAGATTTTGAAAAAATGTCAAAAGAGCTTTTGAGCAAAGCCAAAACAAATATCGACAAGGCAAAAGCCAATAAGACAATTTATGAAGCAAGGGAAGAAATATTCATTGCCGAGGGTTCAGACTGGTTTTGGTGGTATGGTGAACCAAACGAATCAGGCAGCGATATTATTTTTGACTATCTTTTTAGAGAACGATTAAGAAATGTCTATAGAATTTTCTATGCACAAATTCCCGATTACTTGAATATTCCTTTAATTTCTATGGTAGGAAAGCCTATAAGACAGGCAATTGGGCATATAAGCCCCGTTATTGACGGTACACAGGATGAAATGTTTGACGAGTGGGAAAACGCAGGCTACATATTTTTGCCCGATTCACCCACATTTTCAAAAATGAAAGCCGTAAGGGGAATATATTACGGTTGTGACAGTGAAAATCTTTATTTTAAATTTGAAATAAATCAACAAACCGTGTCAAAGAGCAATCATTTCTTAAAAAATCAAATTCACATATATATAAGAAGTGCAATTCAAGGCTCTTTATCTCCCGTGAGAATAATTTCAAGGACAAATAACATCTACCCGACACTTAAGAACAGTTTTTCTCATGAGGTTATGTTCTCTTTTAACAAAAAAGACCTTCTGCCCCCGATACTTAGTGTATCAATGCCCGGAGGTTTGTGGAAAATGGTTCTTATGAAGCATGACGAGTATGCTTATAAGGAAGTAATCGAGCTTAAAATATCCTACAAAGACTTAGGACTTGAAGAAAACACCCCTGTAGAGTTCTGCGTAGTAGGTGCAACAAATGAAGTAATAAATGAGGTTTACCCTCAAGATGTACTTTTAACTCTCAACAATGAGGCTTTGCAATAGTTCTTCTATTTCTTTTGTCTCAGTTGTTTTAAGAGCATTTTTAAGAGTTCTTTTTTTAAGAAGAGCTTTTATACATTCTTTGTTTTTGCACACATAAGCACTTCTGCCCAGAATTTTTGAACTCGGATTAAAAAATATCTTCCCGCTTTTTTTCTCAAGGGTAATTTTATGCATCAAATCAGAATCGAGCGTTTTTTTGCACCCTTGGCATTTTCTTTGTTTTTTCATTTTGTTGCTCTTATAAAAATAGTTTTTGAATTTACGCTAATCATTTTGTTATGAAGTGCGTTTTGTACTTCAAAAATATAGTTATTGACCTTATCTTCATCAAAATATTTAAGAAATCGTTGTTTTGTTGTTGGCCTGTCAGGACTTGGAGCACTGTCAAACCACTGTTTAATTGCTTCTTTTGTTGCAATGTAGCTGGATGGAGTGTCCTGAACATCAATATCACCGTCTGAAAAGCCTGCTAAATCAAGGTTTTGTGCTATAGATTGAGCATCAAAATTTGTGAGGGGGTCATTGGGGTCTGACATAAAGTCATCCTCGGCCTCCTTAAATGCTCTCCAGTCTGTTATTTCATTAGGTGTGGTAAGCTCGTGGTATCTTGTGTTTGATTTTATAATAGGTTCAAAAGCACAGTACGTGCCGCCTTTTTTTAGTATTCTATAAATTTCATTTATTGCTTTTTGTTTATCTGCAATGTGTACTAAAACCGAGCGGGTAAGAGCTTTATCTACACTAAAATCAGGCAGTTTAATGTCAAGGCAGTCGCTTTGAAGAAAAGTCGCATTGTGTTTAATATTTGACTCTTCAAGGAGTTTTTTGCACTCTAAAAGACAGTCCTCAAACTTATCGGAGAAAATAAGCTCAACACTGTCTTGGAATTTTTCAAGCACTCCAAAACTTAAAAGTCCTGTACCGCAGCCTATATCAATAATTTTGTCGCCCGCTTTTATGTTTGCTTTTTCAATAACTATATTCCTCACGGCAAAAAGCCAGTTAAAAGTCTGTTGCACCTGAACTTCGCTCATATGCGAAAAGCGAGTTTGTTTAAGCCATTGTGTCCAGTTTTTGCAAATATCGCTCAATATCTCCTCCGAATTATGTATTTTAGTATTCTCTAAAATTGTATTTTACCATATATTATCTTATAATATTACCAAAGAGTAAGTCTGGGCAATATGTCAAATCAAGAAGATTTTTCAAATATAGAAAATAACGTAGTGCATCTTAACAGGATGTTTGATATAAGCACAATTGCAAATCAGGCAGGAAATGTCACTGATTTGTTAAAGAAGCTTTCAGATTATATCGTTAATCTTATTCACAATGAAAATGTTTCTTTTTATGTGCTTGACGGTCAGGTGTTTAAAAATGTTGTCAGTATGCAAAATGTCAGAGCTGACGAGTGTTTTGAGTCTGAGCAGGATAATGAGGCATTTTTAAGCGCGATTAACGAAGGCAAGATAATTGATGCTCAAAATGAGCACGGTGATGTGCTTTTTGGTTCTTTTTGGGAGAAAAACGGTCTTGAAAAACTAAAGACAAAATATTTAAGAGCATTTTTCTCAAACGGTGTACCTGTTTGTTTTTGTTTTATAGGTACAAGTGAAACTTTTAGCAAGCTTGATGAAAATCAGCGCGAAGTGCTAAATATGGCTTTTGACTATGTTGAACCTATTATCGGCAAGTATTTAAATGATTTAAAAAAAGAACACGAAATAGCCCAGCTGCAAAAGTCACTGTATAATATCTCAATTTTGTACAATATATCTCAGGCGGTTAACTTTATTGATGACCTAAAGCGCCTGCTGCAAGTGATTTTATCAAAAGCCATCGATACTCTTGATGCAGAAAAGGGCTCTTTAATGCTCTATGACTATTCTCAAAACTCTCTTCAGGTTAGAGTGGTCTATGGTTTGCAGGATAAAAAAGTTGAAGAGGGAATTAACAACGGTATAATCCAATGTTCAAAAATAAAAGCAGGTGAGGGCGTTGCAGGCATGGTATTTTTGGAGAGAAAGCCTATTATTACAAACCTCGGTTCATCTGACCCTCGTTTTATCGTAAAAGATATTTTAACAAATACTCACTCGCTTCTTTGTGTACCTCTAATTGCAAAAGGTGAAGCTATTGGTGTTATAAACATTACTAACAAAAAACACGGAAAACTCTTTAACCAAAAGGATTTAGAGTTTATGACATCTCTTGCAAATCAGGCTGCTATTGCAATTGATAACGCAAAATTGTACGAGCTTGCCACAAAAGACGGTCTCACAAAGCTCTACATCTACAGGCATTTCTATACTCTTCTTGAAAATGAAATTCGCCGTTGCGCTCGCTATAAGCGTGATATGTCGCTGCTTATGCTTGATATAGATAATTTTAAAAACGTAAATGATACTTACGGTCACTTAATTGGCGACCAGATTTTAAGGGAATTATCAAGAGTAATAGCAGAAACAGTAAGAAAAATTGATATTCCTGCCCGCTACGGCGGTGAAGAATTTGTTGTGATATTACCTGAAACAAACAAAGAAGACGCAGTTATAATTGCAGAGCGCTTGAGGAAGAATATCTCAAAAATCACGGTTGCTGCAAATGAGGTTACTACAATTTCACCTACAACAAGTATAGGTGTTGCACAGTACCCCTATGACGGTATTGACCCTAAAACACTTATAAACTCAGCCGACACTGCGCTTTATCACTCTAAAAACAACGGTAAAAATGTTGTTTCAACATTCTCTAAAGACGGCTGCACCTTGATAGAAAGAACAGAGATTATCTAGCTTTTCTACATATTTGTGTCCAGGTTTCTTACTTCCTTATCACCGTTTACAATTGTGCCCAACTGCATTGTTTGCAGATTTATTTTGTTAATTTCTTGAGCAACCTCTCCGCTAAAGACATTGTCATTTGTCGCAAGATAATCAAGCACAGGCTCCCACATGTCCCCTATGGCTTTTTCAACGGTATGAGCCGCTTGTTTGCCCTGTCTTAGGTCAGGTATAACATTTAAACCGAAAGATTTTACATTAAAGTTTGTGGACATATCGCCTTTTGTCTCCTTATTTCAAGAGTCTATCCTTGTATAATTGTCATCGTAATTTTGACCTTTAAACTTTAATGATTTTTGTTTGTTTGTAAAGAAAATTTACAAAAATATATAACTTTTCAAATGTACTAAAATGTTATACAATTAAGTAAATTTTTGTTAATAAAATACAAAAAATTGTCACTTTTTTTATTCAGGGCACTTAAAAGAAGAGAAAGCACAACATCTGAGGTTAGGATGAATTTTAAAAATTTCAAAATAGTTAGAAAACTTGCCAACATAAGCCCAAAACTCAAGTGGTTTATGTTCAAAAGTCTTCAAGACTATAAAATAGGCTCAAAATACATTGATTATCTTATTCCCGATGAACAAAAATCCCCGGGGTTTGATAACGATAATCTTGAAAAAATGGTAAGAGAAACTCTTGTCAAGGAGTTTTCCGCAAAGATTAAAGATGCAAAATCTTACGAGTTACTTGTTGATGCTGTTGTGCACAATCTTAAAAAGAAACAGCTTGAGTCAATGGGTGACATTGAGGAAGAAATTTAAGTTTTATTTATAAAATACGCAGGCGACGCTAATAACGCCGCCTGCATTTATGTGAAGATATCATCGGAGAGTTAAAATGGATAAAAATATAATATGCATGAAATGGGGCGAAAAGTTTGACGCAGGCTATGTAAATCGCCTCTATGAAATGGTTGAAAAAAATATCACCATACCTCATCGCTTTGTATGTTTTACGGATAACCCGCAAGGCATTAATCCAAAAATTGAAACTTTCCCTATTCCTCCGCTAAAGGAGGACGGTATCCCCGATAGAATGTGGAAAAAGCTTACCGTATTTAATAAAGAACTCTATGACCTTAAAGGTACTGCTTTGTTTTTAGATTTAGATATTATAATAAGACAGAGCCTTGACCCGTTTTTTGAAGAAGAGGGCGAGTTTTTAATCATTAAAGATTGGGATTTTCCTGATGATATTATAGGTAACTCTTCTGTTTTTCGTTTTGAGATAGGAAAACACCCCGAGGTACTGGAGCATTTTTATGGCCTTGGTACGGCCATTAGAAAACACTTTAAAAACGAACAGGCATTTTTAACCTACGAAATGTTTGAAAAAGGTGTGCTTAAATACTGGAATTCTGACTGGTGCGTAAGCTTTAAAAGGTGTTGCCTTTATAAGTTTCCTGTGTGCTATTTTAAAGTTGCACGCGACCCGCAGGAGGCAAAAATTGTTATCTTCCACGGTAAACCTAATCCAAAACAAGCGTATAAGGGATACTTTGGCAAGTTTGGTTTCAGATACATTAAACCTGTCAAGTGGCTTGATAAATACTGGGTTAAAGACGTTTAATTAATATTGTTAAGTGTATTGATTACACATCATAAAAACGTGGTATTGTAAAATATATAAATAAAGTTGTATAATAACTCACATGGGATTTTTTGACTGGATAAAAGCATCAAACGAAAATCTTAAGCGCGTTGAGAGCCAGATTTATGAACACAAAAGAGATTATCTTGAAGTGTATCAAAGAAACCAAGCTCTGGAGCGCGAAATTGCTCAGCGCACGGAAGAACTCCACAAAGCAAACCAGACCTTGCTTACTCTTGAGCATGTTTGGGATATGATGAACTCTTCTCGTCCCCTTTCAAACGTACTTGAAACCATTGTTTCATCATTGCATGGCGAGTTTGGTTATCTATACAGCTGCATTGTTCAAAAACAGCTTGATAAGGACGGAGTTTTTTATTCTTTAAGAACTTATCTGAGAAATGAATTTTCAAAAAGACTTGAGCAGTTTATCGGAAAATCCATTTTTGATGTTAAATTAAAAATCAAAAAAGACGGTAAAATTCAAGAAGCGATTGAAAATAGGACTGCAGTTCACTACACGGATTTGGTTGAAATTTTAACAGAGGTTTTCCCTGATTTAAACGATGAAACCGCTCAAGATATAGCTAAAAAGACTTTTACAAAGTCTGTAATTATCCTGCCTCTTGTAGCATCAAAAGAATTCACGGGTTTTCTTGCAGTGTTTTCTCCCCGTGCTGAGGCAAAAGAAGATGAGCTTAATTTTCTAAATCTTTTTGCACGCCAAATTGAGCTTGCAATAACAATTGCAAATCTTTTTGAAACGGTTAAAAAGCAAGCAGTCACAGACCCATTAACAGGGCTTTTTAACAGGAGATTTTTTGACGATGCTATAGAACGTGAGGCGAACCGTGCTATGCGTTTAAATCAGCCTTTTACGCTAATAGGGCTTGATTTAGACCATTTAAAAGGAATAAATGATACCTATGGTCACTCTATGGGCGATAGAGCCATAGCGACGGTAGCACGAGTTATTATGAGAAATGCCCGCTCTGTGGATATTGCTTCTCGTATAGGCGGTGAAGAGTTTTCTATAATTCTTCCCGGTATTGATGCCCAAGGCGGTGCGGCAGCTGCTGAAAGGCTTCGCTCCTCTATTGAAAAAGAGCCTGTTGAGGGCTTAGGACATGTGAGCGCAAGTATTGGTGTAGCAACTTTTATTGAGCATACCCTTGACCTTGATGATTTGGTCGAAATGGCGGATAAGGCTATGTATGATGCTAAAATTCAAGGAAGAAACAGGGTTTGTCTGGCGCAGCCCCAGCAAAATGTTTCTTGGCAAGATGTTGCGGTTAATGCTTTTGTTGAGATACTTGAAAAACACAGAATTCCATTTAATACAAAACTGGCTTCCGAGCTTTCTCACAAACTTCAAACCCGTCAGGAAAATGTTAAGGGAAATTCGGCTCAAGAGCTCTTGTATTCTGTTGTGGATACAATTTCTCAAACTTACGCTCCGTCAAATCAAGAAGGTATTACAAAAGCTAAAATGTCGCTCGCCACAATTGTTGCAAAGAAATTTAAGCTTTCAAAATCTGAAATCGATAAGCTAAAAATAGCGATTTTACTCTATGACATCGGAAATACCATGCTGCCCGATGAAATTCTTAAAAAACCTGCCCCCTTAACTCAGGAAGAAAAAGAAAAAGTAGGCGAGCACCCGCTTTTGGCAGCGCGCGAGATATTAAAACCTATCACAAATATTTCCGATATTATTCCTATTATTGAACATCACCATGAAAACTGGGACGGCAGCGGCTATCCAAATCAGATAAAGGGTGACGATATTCCCATCACTTCTCAAATCATACTTATTGTAGATTCTTATTTTGCTATGATATCAGACAGGCCTTACAGAAGAGCTTATACTCAAGAAGAGGCAATTGAAGAAATTAAGCGTCAAGCAGGCAAAAAATACTCCGAAGAGCTTACAAACGAGTTTATAAGCGCGCTTGACGAGTTTTATAATATATCATAACTTAAGCCATTTTTGAAAAAACCTTACACCGGCATCCGAGCTTTTCTCGGGGTGAAACTGCACCGCACAGACGTTGTCTTTTTGAACTGATGAGCAAAAGTCAATGTGATAGTTTGTTATTGAGCTTATAATGCTCTCATCTTGAGGTACTACGTAGTAAGAGTTTACAAAGTAAAAGTAATCATCCTCAAGGTATGTATCAGCGCCTGTTGTTTTGACATTATTCCAGCCGATTTGAGGTGTTTTACCCGTTTGAAATTTTTTAACTTCACCTCTAAAAATTCCAAGTCCATCTACATTCGGCGCTTCTTCACTTTTTTCAAAAAGTACCTGCAAACCGAGGCAAATTCCTAAAAAATCTGCCCCGTTTGATATTGCTTCTTTTATGGTTTTAGGCATGTTTTTTGCATTTAATTTTTTCATAGCCTGCTCAAAGTGCCCTTGTCCCGGGAAGATTATTTTTTTTGCACTGAGGATTTTTTCTTTATCTTCAGTTATTTCATAATCTGCGCCCAAAAACTCGAGCATATTTCCAAGGCTTTTAACATTGCCTGCGCCGTAGTCTATTATTATAACTTTATTTGACAAAGGTATGACCGTCTTCTTTCATACGTTGTATAACTTCTTTTAATTCTTTTTCATCAGCTACAATAGAGAGTCTCAAGTGTCCTGCACCCTCATCGCCGAAAGCATCCCCAGGCACTGCTACTATGCCTGATTTTTCAAGAAGTTCATCGCAAAATTCTTTTGCGGTTTTGTATCTTGGAGGCAGGTCAATCCATAGGTAGAACGTAGCTTTCGGCATTTCTACGCTCCAGCCCAGTTCGTTTAGCCCGTCTACGAAGTCACCTATTTTCTTTTTAAATTTTTCATTTGCTTCTTTAATGTACTCATCACCCTCTTTTGAGTTAAGAAGCTCAGCGCCTGCAAACTGAAGTACTTTAAATACGCCTGTATCGAGGCTGGATTTTAATTTACCAAAAGTTGATACAAGGTCTTTATTTCCGCATACCCAGCCTAAACGCCAGCCTGTCATAGCGTAGGGTTTTGAGAAACTGTGAAATTCAACCGCTACATCCATAGCACCGTCACATTCAAGTACCGAGTGAGGTTTATCGTTTTCATCAAAATAAATTTCACAGTAAGCATTATCTGACATAAGTACAATATTGTGTTTTTTACAGAAATCTACGCAGTGCTGCAGGTATTTTTTATCGCAAGTGCAGCCAAGAGGGTTGTTAGGATAGTTTATGATTAAAGCCTTAACTTTTTTGGGGTCGTTACCCTCTTTTAGGAATTTTTCCCAAACTTCATCTAAGTCAGGCATGTAGTTATTTTCTTTCGTTAAAGGAATGCCGTATGCTCTGCCGCCTGAAACTTTAATCATTTCAGTGTATGAGGCATACCCGGGGTCAGGTATCATTATGATTTCTTGTTCTTTTTTATCCATTGAGGGGTTAATAAGAGCCCTTATGAAGTTTGCGATACCTTCTTTTGAACCGATTAGAGAAAATACTTCGCTTTTAGGGTCAAGTTCAACACCAAAGCGGTTTTTCATCCGTTTTGCTACAGCTTCAAGAAAAGGAACTTCACCCTTTGGAGTAGAGTAGGTGTGGTTTTTAGGGTCATTAAGAAGTTCTTTTGTTCTGTCAACTACAAACTGCGGAACCATATCAACAGGTGCTCCCATAGAAAGAGCAATGGGCTTTCTGCCTTTTTTCGTGAGTTCATCTTTCATTGCAAGCATTTTTGCCTTAATTTGAAACATGATGTAAGTTTCAAGTGTGCCCATGTAGTTGCTAAAGTTCTGCATAGTTTTTTCCTCTCACGATTTTTTTTGCGTCTGTCACTAATTATACTACAAATTTTAAATTTTTTACTATTTGTGTCTTTAAAAATACAATTCGATGTTGTATAATAAGGAAAGTTGCTATATAGAGAGTATATGGCTAGAAACGGAGAAACTATGCATATTCACGTAAACGGACGTAACGTAGAAATTACTGACGCAATTAAAGCCTACGTTAAAGAAAAAGCCGGTAAAGTTGCGGCACATTATGACCAAATTCAGGCAATTGACGTTGTTTTAACCGTTATTAAAAATCCGTCCGTTGCAGACTCTCACGTTGCGGAAATTAACTGCAAAGTACTGGGTGACACTGTAAGAGTTGAAGAAAAAGCTGAGTCAATGTATGCTTCAATCGATTTAGTGTGCGACAAACTGGACAGACAAGTAAGAAAGTACAAAGAAAAATACTTGAAAGCAAAAAGCGGCTCACCTTCAATCAGAACAGAAGTTATTGCTGATGAAGAGGCGGCTAAATAATAAGCACGATAAAAATTTAATAGTTATAAGTTAAACCCCTGCAACTTGCAGGGGTTTTTAGATTGTTAATAATTTATGGTATTATTGTTTTAAAAAAAGGATTTATGAGCAAAAGTAAGTTTTACGATAAGATAAAATATGCCAGAGAAGAGCGCGAAGTAGAAGATGTTTACAACGAGGGTATTGGGATATATTTCCTAAAAAACGGCGGTTGTATTTCACATCCTTACAAGTGTGATGGTCTTGTTGATAATGGCTTGTTTTTAAGACTTTTAATAGAATATAAGTTTGATGAAGAACTTCATAATTCCGTATCACGTGCAAGGGTTTTGGTTCAGGTTATTTTTTACCTCAAACAGTTTGAATTAAATGGAGATAGACTGCCAAATGTTGTAATGGTTGGGGATGTGAATGAAGTTTTTGTCATGCATACAAATCCTTTATTAAAATACCTTGATGAAAAAGTTGATTGGTCTGTAGCCCCAAGTACTTCATCGGATAAATATCCTGATTTATTAATGAAAGTGGCAAATGATAGCGAAATAAATCCATATGTGCATGATATAAATGACACATTTTCTTTTAAAGATGTTGCGGACAAAATAAATGAAATTGCTACTAATACAGTGCGCAAGGTGCGTGTCACCGAGCATAATATTTCTAAAATTTTTGATGATTTTACAAAAAGAGTTTTAAAAAATTCAGATAAAATTTCACCAAACGATTTAGTTGGTATTTTTATAAGCTCAATAATTGACCGCGATAATTGTTATCAACATCCAAATAACGAAAATAAACTTGTTTGTCACAATAAGCACTATGACATAAACGGTAAATACTACAGAACTTTTTTCAGTCATTTTGAAAAGGAATATTCTCCCGAAGATAAAAATAAATTTACGGAAATATCCGACAGGCTTATAGAAGATACAAAAAGACGAAGAAGCGGTGAGTTTTATACGCCTACATTATTTACAGACTACGCTCACAAGATGATATCTCAGGAACTAGGAGAAGATTGGAAAGAAAAATATGTAGTTTGGGACTGTTGCTGGGGTACGGGTAATCTTACAAGAGATTATAAATTTAAAGAATTGTATGCAAGTACACTTGAGCAGGCTGAGCTAGATTGTGGCAAAAGGTATAATCCCGAGGCTACAAAATTTGTGTTTGATTTTTTGAATGATGATATAAGTAATTTATTTGGTTGTAAATTGCCCCCGAAGTTATATGAGGCTTTGGATGAAAACAAACCTATAGTATTTTTTATAAATCCGCCTTATGCAACCGCAGGTATTAATAATGAAACAAGCAAAAAAGACTGTGCTAAGACGAGAATAAATAAAAAAATGAGAAACGACGGTATGGGTGCTTGTTCTCAAAATTTGTATGCTCAATTTTTGTACAGAATAAATCTTATAAAAGAACATTTTAAATTATCAAATATATGCTTGGCAGTTTTTTGTCCAACCTTATTTCTTACTGGTGGTAGCTACAGACTTTTCAGACAAAGACTTTTTGATAATTTTCAATTTAAATCTGGTGTGCAGTTTAGTGCTGCTCATTTTTCAGATGTCGCGAATTACTGGGGTATCAGCTTTTCTGTGTGGAAAGATGGGAATACAAGCAACAGGAATGAATTTGAATACTTATTAATAGATGAGGATAATGCTGAAATAGAAGTAGTAGGAGAAAAGGTTTTATATAATTTGGATGATAAAACTACTGCAAAAGAATGGGCAAAGGATGTAAATTTGAAAAATGATACAGAATGTTTGTGTCTTAAATCTGGTATAAATCCGAGTACAAAAATCAAGAAATGTTCTAAAGATACTTTGGCTGTGTTGGTTTGTGATAGTAATAATGTTGATAAAAATATGCAATATGTAACAATTCTAAATAGCAATATTCCAAGTAATCTTGGGATATTGCAAATATCGCGGAATAATTTTATAAAATGTTGCGCTTTATGTGCTGCACGTAAATTGGTTTTTGGTAATTGGATGAATTCAAAAGATGAATATTGTGCTCCTGATATGGAAAATGAGAATTGGCAAGAATATGCAACTGACAGTGTAATTTTTTCACTGTTTCATAGTGGTGCAGGACAGGCTAGTTGTCAAACTTCATTAAAAATAGAAAAAGATGGTCAGCTCTGGGATATCAAAAATGAATTTTTCTACATGAGCAGAGATGAGATTATGCGTCTTGCAAATGAAAATAACTTTGATTTTACTTACAATGACGCAAAGGCTGCACAGGAGCGTTATGTATATAAATTGATACAGGAAAAAACATTTTCTCCGGAAGCTTTGGCAGTACTCAATAAGGCAATTGAACTGACTAAAAAGTCTTTTAAATACAGGGAGATGTTTAATCAGGAACATCCGGAGTATCAGATAATGAACTGGGACTGCGGTTGGTATCAAATAAAAGCTGTTGTAAAAGAATACATGAAAGATGATTTAGAAGATTTTTCTGTTTTATACAAACAATTGGCTGATAAAATGCGACCTATGGTTTATGAACTTGGATTTTTAAAATAAAATTTCCCCAATACCGCCAATGCTTTTTATGTCTTTATTTGAGCGAAAATATGTAAGCTGGCGCTTTGCAAAGTTTCTTGTCCTTTGTTTAATCTTATCAACCGCCTCGTCAAAGTTTTTATACTCGCCTCGCTCAAGTTCAAAAAATTCCCTGTAGCCTATGGTGTTCTCAAGCACTTTTGAGTTGGGGTAGAGGGTTTTAATTTTTTGCCACTCGTCATAGAGCCCCTCGCCTACCATAATATCTACTCTTTTATTTATTCTTTGATACAGTTCTTCCCGCTCGATTTTTGGCATGAACCATTTTGTGTCGTATTGCTCTTTATCTTCCCTAATATACTCTGATATAGGCATATTAAGCCCGATACACATCTCAATTGAGCGGATGACTTTATCTTTATTGTTTTTATGAATTTGCTGCGCCCTTGTGCTATCGAGTTTATAGAGCATATCCCAGAGTTCATCAGGCGTTTTTGGGTTTAGCTCCTCTCTTAGTTTTTTGTTAATGCCGACTTGAGGCAGTTTTTTATCATCAAGTAAAGATTTTATATAAAACCACGTGCCGCCCGTTACAATTACATTTTTACCTTCTTTTTTAATTTGCTCAATTGTTCGCTGCGCCTCTTTTGCAAAATCACCTGCGCTAAAGTCGCAATCAGGTGTTATAATATCAAGCAGGTGGTGTTTTACGCCCTGCATTTCTTCTTTTTTGGGTTTAGCGCTTACAATATCAAGACCCTTGTACACACTTCTTGAGTCTGCACAGATAATCTCTGCGTTAATTTTTTTAGCCAAATCAATTGACAGACTTGTTTTTCCCGAGCAGGTTGCACCCGTTATCACCGTGATTGTAAAATCTTGACTCATAATAGTCAAATATTAGCACAAATACAAATACCCAGAAATATATCGCTAAAACCATAAAAATAAAGTATAAAACGACATTTGTGGCAAAAGAAATGCTTATGATTTTAAAGAGCATACCTAAAATAAGTATAAAAGTATAAAGCGCTAAAGATTTTACAGGGTGTTTAAAAATCGCAAAGAGCGAGTTTTTAAGAGCGCTAAGCGGGCTTGTTGTGCATTTTTCGGGGTAGTAAAGAGCAGATGCCCAAAACATTATAAGGAAGTTAAAAATCCCTATGGTAAACAAAAATAAAAACTGCCAGCTCCATAAAATCATTATTTTATCCTGAGGCAAGCTGCTTACAAAAGCGTGCAGCGCCTGAGAATCCTGAGGAATTGAGTTTATGGTGTCTACTATGAAATCAAGCCTGCCGATAAAGTGGTTTGCAAATTTTATGTTAAATGCAACAAGTAAAAAGAACATTATAAAATAAAGCACAATTCCGCCTAAAATCGGCAAAATATAAACGGGAACGGCGCTAAAAAAGTCGTTTTTCATCTGAATAAATTCTTTTACTCTCTCTTCCTCGTTGCGCTCCTCTTTTTTAGAGTTTTCAATGGCTGTTTTTACCATTTGCAGCCAGCCTGCAAAAAATGCCGAGGTAAAAAGCAGTATTAAAAGCACAATGAGTGCAAAGACAATTACATTTTGCCAAACAAAAAGTTTTGGCATAACAAAAGTAAGAAAGATTAAATATATAACAAAACTAAGTGTTAATACAGGGTTATCAATGATTATGGAAATACTTTTTTTAACGCTTTGATACATCATTTTTTGTTGCTCTCTTTTACAATTTATGATTTACTATATAGATATTATTGTTAAACGGTAAAAAAAACAAGGCAGAAAATGTTAAGATTTTCAAAAGACCATAAACTGCAAGGTGTGTTGATTTGTGTTGAAGGTATTGACGGTTCGGGTAAAAGTACTCAGCTTGATTTATTGTACAGTTGGCTAAAGTCAAAAAATCTTGACGTTATTTTGACTCAGTGGAACTCATCTGAGTTAATTTCTCAAACAACTAAACGTGCAAAAAAGAAAAATCTCCTCTCAGGGCGCACGTTTTCCATTTTGCATGCGGTAGATTTTGCAGACAGATTGGAGCGTACCATTATCCCCGCTCTTAAAGCAGGTTTTATAGTTCTTGCCGACAGATACGTCTACACTGCCTTTGCGCGTGATGTTGCACGTGAAGTTGACCCAAAGTGGGTCAGAAACATGTACGGTTTTGCAATTAAGCCCGATTTAAGCGTTTATTTTGATGTAAGTGCCAAGGTTTCACTTGAGAGAATTTGCACAAATCGTCAGCCGAAGTTTTATGAAGCAGGCATGGACTTAAAGCTTTCAAATAACCCTTATAAAAGCTATGTGCTTTTTCAAAACAGAGTTATTGAACAGTATAAAAATATGATTGATGAATACGGTCTTATTAAAATTGATGCTAATGAAACAATTCATCAAAAACAAAAGTACTTCAGAAGCCTTGTGTGCGATGTGCTCAAAAAAAGAGGTATTGAGATAAAAGAGGGCGAAAATGACTTATAAAAAACACGGTTATGACGGACTTCTTGTTGTTATTGAAGGTACTGACGGGGCAGGAAAATCCACACAGGTAAATATGCTAAAAGGCTTTGTTGAGGGTTTAAGCTACGGTTGTGTAGTTTCCGAGTGGAAAACCTCAAGGCTTATTTCAGGTCTTATTAATGAGGCAAAGGAGAAAAACCTCCTTAATACCACAACTTTTTCTCTTCTTTATGCCGCAGATTATGCAGACAGGCTGGAAAATGTTATCATCCCTGCTCTTAAAGCAGGCTTTGTGGTGCTTTTAGACAGATATGTCTACACTGCTTTTGTTCGTGATTCAGTCAGAGGTCATGATATTAACTGGGTAAAAAAACTTTACGAATTTGCTCCGGAGCCTGATTTGGTGTTTTATTTAAAAATGCCTCCCGATATTTTGATAAAAAGACTTATCGCCTCAGGCGGGCTTGATTATTTTGAATCAGGAAGAGATATAGGTTTATCAACTGATATCTACAAAAGTTTTGAAATTTATCAAAAAAGATGTCTTGAAGAGTATAAAAAACTTGAAAAAGAGTATGGTTTTATTGAAATAGACGGAACAAAAAGCAAAGAAGAAATCCACTGTATTATAAAATCAGAACTCAAAAAAGTTTTGGATTTAGGTGTTGTTAAGTAAATTGTAAATATTTGTAAATTATGTGAAAAAAAGAACAAAATATTTTTTTCACGGTTGTTAAGACCATGCATACATAAATATGCAAAAAGTTGTTAGTTGTGAGAGGATAGCGAAAGGAAATCCTAATGATAAACAAAGTTAGTCTAAGCCCTGTAAATGTTAAAAATCAGGCATTACGTTCAAATGTTGCAGTTACACCTGCAAAAGCACAAAGTGTAAATTTTGAAGGTTCAAAAACACAAGCTGCAAAACTGGCCAATGCATATCAAGCACTAAACGGTATTCAAACTGCAAAAACAGTTAATTTTGCAGGTTCTATGGATTTGAGCGAATTGGAACAATCAATTATTACTCCAAAAGAAATCAGAGTTCCAAACCTTTTAACTATTGCTGAAGATATTGATTTACCGCTGAAGAAAATGCCTAAAGGCGCAGAAAAACTTAACGCTGCAGGTTTAAATATAACAAAACAAATCGTTGACGGCAGAAATGTTTTTACTATAAGCAACGATAAAGGAAACACAATTTTTGTAGGTAAAGTTGATATAGATAAAAATCCGCTGCCTATAGTAACTTATAAACAAGGTAAGTTTATGCCTGAAATTACCGTAAAAGACCCTGAAACTTTAGGCAAAAAAGCAATTAAAATGTTTGCAGGTTCTGAGTTAATCGGTGATGGTTTTGAGTTCAAAATGCCGGGTTCATATGAACCGACTCCCGGTGAAGGTCATAAAGACATTTCATTTACCGGCAGAACTGTTATTACAACCCTAAATAAAGAGCCAAGAACGCTTAATGCAGTTGATTCATATGCTGATTCTGGCTTGCAAAAACAAGCAATTAAAGGTGATTATGCCGATGTTGTAAGAGAAAATGACCCGACGGTTATCATCCCTGCAGGTGGTTTCGGCGAAAGATTTTTTAATATTTCAAGAGAATTTGAAAACAAACCTTCTGCAAAGTTGCCGACTGATGACAGATACCGTATTATCGGTACAACACTTAACCTTGCAGCTGCTGCAGGAATATTGAACGGTGATGAAAATGATGACGTTATCTATTTAAGTCAAAACCATGAAATTCCTGAGGGTGACGGTGTTTATTATGTTTCTAAATACAAAACAGACGGCGGTGCCATAAGCGAAGGTTTAAAACGCGACTTAATCAGAAACGACCGTGATTCTATCATCTTAAATGCTGATATTTTCACAAACGCCGATGTAAGCCGTACATATAACGCACTTAAAACTCTTCCTAACGCTGCTCTTGTAATTCCTTATTATCCTGTAAACCCCCAAAGAGCAAAATCATTTGGTTTGTTGGGTATTGAACAGGATGAGAACGGCAATCTTCAAATAAAAGAATTTTTAGAGAAGCCTTCATACACTTCAAATGCACCTATGCCAAACGATTTTACTCAACCCGGTGCTTATGATAAGGCAATGGAAGAATTCAGAAAAGTTCAAACTGCGGTCGACCCTAGCGATGAAAATAAATTCCTTGCCAACCCCGGTTTGTACTTCTTAAGCAAAGAAGCCCAAAAAATCCTTATGGCTCAAGGTATTTTAAATCCTGATGGTACAGGTCTTGGCGGAAATGTTATGCCTAAGATTGTTAAACTTGCAAATGAAGGTAAACTTCTTGATAAAGAAGGAAACAGGATGAAAGTCTATACCGTACCTCTTGAAGCAAAAGGCGGGAAACCTGCTGTATGGGATGATATTGGTACAGCTGAAGCATACTTGAAACTTATCAAGGATGTTGCAAATGAAGTGAGACTTCATGGTACATCACCTGACAACAAATACTACGGTATGCCCGAGTTTGTATTAAACGACTTTGCAAATAACGTAGACCTTGAATCAGGTATAGTATTTGATTCTGCTCAATCAAGAGATGCTCTTGAAGCGTTTAAAGATAAATACGGTGTACAAAGTGTACGCGGCAACGTATATGTTGCAGGTCAATAGTAAATAGCTTATTGATGCATATAAAACAACCGGATAAGAAATTGTCCGGTTGTTTTTTTATGTACTATTGGATTTTTTTAAAAATTTCCTTAAAATCATAGCAAATGAAAAATTACTACGATATTTTAGAAATTTCCCCCCAAGCTACAAGGGATGAAATAAAATCCGCTTTTCGCGCCAAAGCAAGAAAATATCACCCCGATGTAAATCATACCCTTGAAGCTGAGATTTTATTTAAGCAGGTAAACCTTGCGGCAAAAACCTTGCTTGATGATGCTATGCGCTCTCAGTACGATTTTGCATACGGTTTTAACCAAAAAAAGAAAGAATATAAAACAAAAGAAACTTACAGCTCTTTTGAAAAAAAAGAAGAGAAAAAAACATACGAAGATTTTACAAGCAGTTTTTATGCTTATTTTAAAAACAAGAAAAAAGAAAAACCGCAAAAAACCCCTAAAAAAATTAACGGTCAGGATATTATAACCCATATTAACATCACAAGTTCTGAAGCAATATCCGGTACAAGCAGAAAAGTAAATATTTTAACAAGTGAAAAATGCCCAAAATGCTTTGGCTCTAAGTTTATAAACGGTTCAAAGTGTACTTTTTGCGACGGCAAAGGGGAAAAAACTCAGTATAAAAAAATAAACGTAAAAATCCCCCCTAATGTTCGTGACGGTATTAAAATAAGGGTTAAAAACGAGGGCGAAGAGGGCAAATTCGGCGGTAAAAACGGCGATTTGTACCTAATAGTGCATGTTGAAAAAAACGCTGCCTTTAAAAGTCTTGACGGGCTTGCCTTTATTGAAGTGCCCATAAGCCCTTATGAGGCTGTACTTGGCGCGCAGATAAAAATCCCCATACCCGATAACGGTACAAAAATTTTAAAAATTCCTCCAAAAACAAGGACTAATACTGTTTTTAAGCTTATGGAGAGCGGTTTTTTAAATGCTCAAACAAATACTCGCGACCCTCTTATGGTAAAAGTTGTAATTGACATTTTGCCTCAATTGGGAGATAAAGAAGTTGAACTGTATCGTGAGATTTCAGATATTTACAAGGGTGATTTAAGAGAAGACATCAGAAAATATGGATAATAAAAAAATAAAGATAAAAGAAATTTTTACTTCAATTCAGGGAGAAGGCCCATATATAGGCGAAAAACACCTTTTTGTAAGAACAACAAAGTGCAACCTCAACTGCAGCTACTGTGACACTGATTTTAGATGTGATGAAAATTCAAAAGAATACAACTATGAAGAATTTTTTGAAGAATTAAAATCCCATGACGCTAATGTTGTAAGTTTTACAGGCGGAGAGCCGCTTTTAGAGGCTGATTTTTTGTGCGAGTTTTTAAAAAGATATAAAAACAGGCTGAATAAAAAAATCTACCTTGAAACTAACGGAACACACCCTGAGGGATTAGAAAAAATCATTGATTATGTTGATATTATAGCAGCTGATATAAAGCTAAAAAGCGCAACAGGGCAGGATTTTAGCTTAATTACTTTTGATGATTTTATGCTTGTGGCACAAAAAAAAGAGGTTTTTGCAAAAATAATTTTTGATGAAAACATTTTGGATGAAGAAATTGAACAGTCTGTATCTTTTGCAAAAAAATACGGCATTTTACTTGTCTTGCAGCCAAAAATGCCAATAAGCAAAGACTTTTATCCTTATGAAATTTTTGAAAAGTTCTATAAAAAATACAAAAACACAAGGCTGATAGCCCAGATGCATAAATTTTTAGATATAAGATAGTTAAAAATCCACCTTTGGTATTGAGCCTAAAAGCAGCTTTGTATAGTCATCTTTAGGGTTTTTGAATATTTCATCTGTTGAGCCCATCTCAACAATTTTGCCCTTGTTAAGCACCGCAGTGCGCTCGCTTATGTATTTTACGATGTTCAGGTCATGAGAGATGAACAAAAAAGTCAAATCCAGTTTATCTTTTAATTCTATTAAAAGGTTGATAATCTGCGCTGCTATACTCACGTCAAGCGCTGAAATAGGTTCATCCGCCACGATGAACTTAGGTTTTAAAACCAGAGCTCTTGCTATTGCAATTCTTTGCCTTTGCCCGCCCGAGAACTCATGAGGGTATTTTTTTAAGTCGTTTTGATTCAGACCGCATAGCTTAATTGTTTCATAAACTGTTTCTTTTTTATTTTTAATGCCGTGGATTTTAAGTGGTTCTTCAAGAATTTCTTTTATTTTCATTTTAGGATTCAGACTTGAATAAGGGTTCTGAAAAATCATCTGTGCTTGTTTTCTAAAGGCTTTTGTTTGTTTTTTGTCGTAGTTTATAATATTTTCGCCCTTAAATAAAATCTCTCCGGATGTCACATCAAGAAGTTTTAAAATGCAGTTACCAAGAGTAGACTTGCCGCAGCCTGATTCCCCAACAAGGGCTAAAATTTCTCCCTTTTTAATTTCAAGGTTAATACCTTTAAGCGCATGCACGGGTTCTTTTTTTGCACTAAAGAAACCCGTGTCATCGCTGTAAGTTTTATATAGGTTTTTTATTTCAATAAGATTTTCCATTATCTAGCTAATTGTAGCATATGTTTTATACTTGTGTATTGCTAAGTTAAGTAATCTTTAAGACTTTTTGCCTCCTGAGAGCGTCTTAGTTTCTTTAGCGCCTCACATTCAATCTGCCTTATTCTTTCTTTAGAAAATCCTAAAATCTTCCCCAACTCTTCAAGAGTCTTTGTTTTACGCCCCCCTAAACCAAAACGGTTTATTAAAATAAATCTCTCTTTCTGATTTAAAATGTCTAAAATTCCTATGATATCCTTGTTTAAAAATTCCTTCTCCGTATTTATTTCAGGCATTTTGCTCTCGCAATCGGCTATGTAATCCTCAAGGCATAAGTCTTGCGCTACCGGTGTATCAAGGCTCACGGGTTCTTTTATCATGGCTTTTTTAATTGTTTTTATTTTCTTTTCATCCATTTTTAAATAATCACCAAGCTCGCAATCCGTGGGTTCTCTGCCACTATCGACACTGAGTTTTACTATTGCTTTTTTAAGCATTCTTATTTTGTCGCTCATATGTACAGGGATTCTGATTGAGCGTGAAGAATTAGCAATAGCGCGGATTATTGTTTGTTTAATCCACCAAGTTGCATAAGTTGAAAACTTAAAACCCTTTGTGTAGTCAAATCTTTGTGCTGCTTTTATAAGACCTAAAGACCCCTCCTGAACTAAATCCATAAAGAGTATTCCCTGACCTGTATATTTTTTTGCAATAGATACAACAAGTCTTAGATTTGCCTGTATAAGTTTCTTTTTTGCTATTTGCGCTTCTTTTCTGCTGCCCTCTTTAATTGTTTTGCCAAGCGCCATTTCAGAGTTTTTATTAAGCAGTTTTATTCTCCCTATGTCTTTTAAATACATTTGCAAAATTTCATCTTTATTTGCAATTGTAGAAAATATTTTTATTTCTTCTTTTTCTTCGCTGTCATCTTCAATTAAAATGTTATCCAGTATTAAATCTTCTTTTTGCTCACAAATGTTAATACCCAAAATATTAACTCCTCCAACTTTTATCATCTTTATGGATTAGATGACGCAAGACTTTTGTATTAGTTCCATTGGAGAAAAAATTTACATTTTAATTATCGCTAAATGTCTTTCAAAATCTTCTTTTAGGGGCAATTTATAACTTACAATCTGAGCTTCAATATTATTAACCTCACAAAGTTCGCTCTCAAGAGTTTTTGACTTGTAAATTACAAAATATCCGCCCTCTTTAATGTGTTTTTTTGTAAGTCTTAAGACATTTTTTATTGTGCCGACGGCGCGAGATATTACAATGTCGCAGTTAAGCGGTTCAAGGTCTTCAATTCTCGAGTAAGATATTTTAAGGTTTTCGACATTTAATTTGTCTTTAACATCAATTATGAAATTTATTTTTTTCATTTTTGAGTCGTTTGCAACAATTTCAAGTTCGGGGAAAAAAAGAGCCAAAATAACCGATGGAAATCCGCCGCCTGTACCTGCGTCAAGGATTTTTTGTTTTTTTTGAGGGTCAAAATCCCTCCATTTTAAAATTGCAAGCGAATCAAAAACATGCTTTTCAAAAAGTTTTTGAGTATCGTTTTTGCTCATCAAATTTGTATGAGAATTATATTCAAGAAACATTTTGTGCCAGAGATTAATCCTATCGATTGTTTTTTTGTCAGGTATAAGATTAAATTCTTCTTTTAAAATTTCAAGATTTTTTTCATTCAGCATATTGTGACTCAATTCTCTCAAACTCTACAGGGAGCATTTTTACTTTCATATCATCAATTCTCTGGTTAATGATTTGCTCGTTTTCTTCAAGGATGTTTTCGCCAAGGGCTTTTTTTGCTTCAAAAAAGCTTACAAGTGCAAGTTCATCCTGATTAAAATTATAATACAAATCCCCAAGCTCAAGGTAGGCAAAAGCTTCTTTAAACTCATCATGCATATCTTTTGCGCAGTTTAGGGCTTCTTTTAAATATTCAATAGCAACTTCAATGTTTTCTGTTTCGTATATTTTAGAGAGTTCTCTTGCGGCAAAGTAAATGCCTGAGAGGTTTTTGTCGTTTCTGTCCGTTTCAAGTGCAAGTTCTATGTACTTTTTAGCCTCATCGGTTTCATTTTTGTAAGAATAGATTAGCCCTAAATTTACATAACACTGAGAAAGCCACCTGTTTTTCGTCGTGTCTTTGCTTGTGTCTATGTTTTTTAGATAAAATTCAATGGCGCTGTCAAAGTCTTGAATATCATCATATAAAATAGCTGTTTTATAGAATATTTCAGCGTTTGCAACGATATTTCGGGGGTTTGAATAATCTGACGCCAGCCTGTAATACTTTAGCGCTTGAGAGATTGAATTTTCGCTCTCGCAAATATCCCCTAATCCGCTATATGCGCTTGATATTATATCATCTGCGACGGGCTTATCCGTGTTTATTATTTTTGAATACTCTTCTTTGGCGCTTGAGAATCGGTATAGGTTTTTGTATAAGACCGCTATTTCAAGTATAGTCCTGAAATATTTTTCATAATCACCTCTTAAAAGATGTAAGCTGCCAATTTGAGTGTAATAATCAAGAGCATGCTCAAAGTTGTTCAATTTTTCACTGTTATGAGCAAGGTGCTCAAGGATTTCTATCTTTGTTTCTTCATCTTGCGCTTTATTTTTCAGCCTGAATAAAATCTCGTTTGCTTCTCTGTAGTGATAGTTTTGCTCAAGTTCGTCCGCTTTTCTAAACTCAAGTACAAAGTTTTCTACAATTTCTTCCCTTGATTCGTATTCTTGTTCCTGTTCGAGTTTTTTTCTTCTGTATTCTTTTAAAATAAGCGCATCTTCCTGACTTAGAGGTTCTCTTTTTGCTGAGGGTTTTTTGTTTTGCAGCTCTCTTTTTTTATCAAGATATTTTTGTTTTTTATCCATTTCCTTTTTGTCAAACCAAGGGTTAGCGCCGCCTTGAGCAAGAGAAATGTATGAAAAGTTATTTTGTTTAATGTTTGCATTAGTGCCAAGTTTAGGGATGTTTTCTTTTATCATCTCTATTTGTTTTCTTATACTTTCTCGAGAAAGTCTTAAAAGCCTGTCACGAGGGCTTTTTGAAAGTTCTTCTTCGTAAATATCCACAAGATTAGAGAATATTTTATATTTTTCCTGAATAGATAGCATGTTAAGAAAATACTGTTTAAAGTAGTTTCTGAGTATTATGTCGTTGTCAAATCTTGAAATAAGCAAATTGCGCTCAAGGTAGTCAATTTGTTTTATATCACCTAAGTTATAATATTTTATAAAATCTACACTTACGCTGTGGTTTAATCCGCTTAAATTTTTTAGAAATTCATAATATACATTTGGTATAAGAGAAACTACTTTTAGAATAATAAAATCTGAAAATTCTATATTTTTCTTATTAAATTCTGAAATTAAGTCAGAAATGCTCATACCTGTTGTTTTTGAGTATCTTATAACCATTTTAAGATACAGTTCATAGCCGTTTGTTAGTTTATAAAATTCTTGAAGTGTATTTTCATCCGCCTCAAGATTTTCGTACTCCAGCTTTGCTTTAAAGACTTCATAGGTATTTGGTTTTATTTCAATAATTTCAACCGGCAAACCTCTGTTTATAAAAAACTGTATTTGCTTATCTCTTGAAACAAGCACCACTTTAGTGTTTTCAAAACTTGCGATGTGATAGAGCAAATTAAGAATTTCCGTGTTATCTGAAACAAGTTCAAAATTATCTACTACAATGACGCATTTTTTGTCTATATCTTTAAAATAAAAACTTACTTTGTTTGCAAAGCTTTCCCCCATGGTTTTTTTGAGGCTTACTTTTTTTTCAAGAGAAAATTTGCGAAAAGAATCGTAAAAGTTTAATAAAAAGTCATCAATTGTAGTATGCGAAAAGCACAAATGCTTAAATACAAGAGTATTTTCATCCAAATCATCAAGTGTTTTGTTTAAAATTTCGCTTTTTGCACAACCAGAAAAGCCGCACAAAAGCAATAGCTCATTTGTCGAGTTGTAAAATTTTTTTATTTTGTCTATAATTTCAATGCTAAATTGAAGATTGGATGTATCCATATATTTATTTTACATAATTTTGGCTCATTTATCTACATTTGGTGTTGTTGTTGATGAAAAGTAAAAATATTTGTTAACCAATGTAAATTTTATCAAATATGGTGTCAAATATTTTCATTCAGACTTTTTCATTAATGTGTGTGTTAGTTTTTGGAGTCCTACAATTAAGGTGCAAACAAGTAAAAACAATTTTACAAATATACCTCAAAACTCTTATTATGTGCAAAATCATGCCGATAAAGAGCTTGCAAGCACGTCTGATGAAATAATTAAAAAGACTCCTCTAACAGGCGCAAGAATTGTAGCGGATAAATTAGTAAATGATATTTTTGTTTATGCACCAAAGGGCATGAAGGGCTCAAGAAACTCTAATTTTTATGAATTTTTATCATTAGGTCTTATACCAAACCTTGTAGGTTCAGGCATGCTTATTGCTTTATTTAACGGAGTTAATAAAAACTTTAGAAACCCTGACAGAGCTTTTGCAGGTATTCCGGGCAGAAAAATGGCTTTTGGCGTAGTTTTTTATGCTATAGGCAAATGGCTCGGTTCAAAACTTATCAATAAAGGCGTTCAAATGAAAACAGGTGTTGACCTTGAAATGCCCTATAGAAAAGTTGTTACAGAGTTACCCGAGCACCCCGGCGATAAGGACTTAACGGCTGTAGAATATCATAGAGTTTTTGAAAGTGCTGATTTTCCGCGTTGGGATTTGATTAATAAAGCAGGTGAAAAACAAGGCAACAGGTATATTTGGTACGATAAAATAGCTAAAAAAATGGGCTTTAAAGAGCCTCTTAATTCACCTGACCAAACAGTCCAAGGCAAGGTAAAAGAAGTTATTGTTAAATCAAGTGCCGCAAAATCAATAAGCTCATTTATTTGGGCAGGTTTAGGTGTTGCGCTTGCCGTTCAAGCTCCTTTTGAAAATAAAATTGTAATGCCCGAGTTCGCTAAGCGTTCCGAAAAACTTAAAGTATTTGCAAGAAATTGCGCAGTAACATTGAAAGACAGCTTTATAGATTTGTATAACGGAAACAACTTTAAGTTCACGCGCGGAGCTAAAATTGTAGGCAGAGGCCTTATATTTGGCGCTTTAGCTTCTACAATTCTTGGCGTTATGAATGCCACCCGCGGCTTTAAGGTTGCAAAAAACCAACCTGACACACAAATAGATATTAACAAAGGATACGAGGTGCACTAATGAACGATATTAATTCCTCAATCCTAAATAATCAATACCAAAAGCTTCGCGATGATATAGCTAAACAAGATGTTTACAGAGCTTTTGTTTTGAATGCTAATTCAACTGCTCCGCAAAAGGCAAAAGGCTATTTGCTAAAAAGCAGAAATCCCGTGTCAAGTGTTATAATCGGTGCAGGGGATACCGTAAAAGATGTTGTAGAATTAGGCAAAGCTTTATCAAAAGGTGAATCTAACGATAATCAACTCGGAAGATTTAACGACCTTGGTATGAAGCTCGGCGGTTTGGGTATCGCTTCTTACCTATTTACAAGACGCGGTACGACAACAAAAGGCTTAATGGAATTTCTAGGTTTTGGTGCATTCTTCGCATCAATGGCAATGTGGCCCAGAGTCCTTATATCTGAACCTATGAAAATGCGTTTTGGTTTTGATTTCAGACAAAAATATGTTGATTCTCAAGGCAGAAAAAAATATTTCTTCCAAGATAACCAATACCAACCATGGGATTTATGGTCAAAAGAAGACTTAAATAAAGTTGGCGATAAACTCAATGTTCCAAAAGATGTTAAAGACCGCGAAGAGTTAATTAAAGAAAAAATGCGCTCAATTGCTCTTCAAGGTAATACTTTATGGATGTTAAGCGCAGGCTTTAGCCCGCTTTTAACTTCAATGATATGCAACCTTGGTGAAAGAGGTGTTACAAGATATCTTGTAAACTCTAAATACAATAAAATTCTATCTGAAGTAGATAACATGGAAGCGATTATTGCAGATAGAATTAAGAATAATCCTGATTTTGACGCCAAGGTTGTAAACAAGCTTCAATCACTTATTGAAGATAGAACAAAAGAGCCCGACAAGGCATTTTTCGGCAATGTGTCTATTTGTCTTGACCCGTTTAGGGAGCTTATTTCTACAAGAGATTTAGATGATGGCAATTTGGTGGCTGACCTTTCAAGTTTTGCGCCAAGAATCAGAAAAAGACTTGAAGCTGATTATAATGTTCTGAAAACTCGTGATTATGTGCCCTCAAGCATTGACTACGGCGAGTTTATGAGAAGATTGAAAAAAATGACTAAGGGTGAACATGGCAGAATGGACCTTCAGGCTTCAAAACCTGCCGTAGGTGCAGAAATTTTTGCAAGCCTTAAACGTCAACTTGACCCGCTTTCAGTTAAAGTCGATGAATTTAAAACAATCGTTGCTTTTGATGATTTTTGCAGAGCATTTGAAGTTGCTACGGCAAATCAGGAAAAATGTGAAATTCAAGATGCGGTAATGGGCCTTGCAAAACAATTCTTGAAAAAAGAAGATGCTGACCCTCGCATTGTTGAAGAATTTTGCCAATCAATAGGCGAGATGTATACTTCTCATACAAGACCTCTAAGTGCTCAGGTAAGAGGTATTGACGACTTTATTAACGGTCTTGTGGGTCAAAAATATGAATCAGTCCATACTATGCTGCACCTTGACTCTTTGAATGAATTTATGAAGCAGTTAAGTCCTACCATGGATGACTTAAAAATTGCAAGAAATTCTACCGATAATGCAAAATCATACCTTGTTGGAGCACTTTCATCGGTTGCGCAAGATAAAGGCAACAGATACGGTGACTTTATTTCTTCAATTACCGCAAAACAAGCTAATCTTGAGACAAAAACAATTGATAGAGTTCTTAAAAAAGTTGAAGACTATGCAAATAGGACAATAGGCAAAGCATTTGGCAAAATAAGCGATGATTCTCCTTTTGCTTTCTATAAAAAAGAAGTATCCAGATTTGGCGCTGACGGCAGTGTGGGTAAAATGCCATTATACGAAAAAGTTATCAAACTTTTTGTAGAAGAAAAAGGTGCAGGCATAAAAGCAACAGGACACAGATATATCCTTGCTGCTGACTTAGAAAAGAGAATACAAACAGGCGAGCTTGAAGCATTCTGGAAAGAGCTTGGCGGCAGCGAAGAAGTATTTGAACAAGTTCAGAAAATCTGTAGAGATATCATGTATGACGGTACTATGAATGACTTGTCAAATAAGTTCTATATGGACGGTAACGGTATCGAAGCGCCGAAAGTAATTAAGCTTTTATTCGGTATTTCAGATAATCTTGGCGAAGATAAGAAACCTTTGTTTGGCATGAGTAAGGCAACTATTGAAAACTGTGATAAAAAGATGCTTGATTCCCTAAATGCAACAAGAAGAAATATCTACAACATCTATGCAAGTGCAGCAGATTTGGCAAGACAAGGACACACTCTTCAAGGTGGAATAGATGCTTGTCAAAAGACTCAATACTCAATGGTTGGTAAATCCGTAAGCGAATTGTTTATGGAAACTGCAAGTCAAAAATTCAACGATAAAACTTGGCTCAAGACATTTGGCGGCATCGGCTTAGCAGTTCTTGGAATAACTCTTGTTTCTCAAATGTTCTTTGGAAAAGTTAAACATGAGCACCTGTACAAAAAAGAAAAAAGTGCTCAAGGAGGGGTAGATGCAAGTAAATAATATTGTACAAAATCGCTACTTAATGCCTCAAACAACTTATAAAAAAGAACAAGTTGCAAATACTCAAGAGCAAACATCAAACGAAGTGCAAAAGACCCCTTATAATCCGCTTTTGAGTAAATATATTATTAAACAATCAAGCCAAATATTACCCTCTTCAAATGTAGCGGCTGTAGGTAATGCGGCTTCAGTGCAAAACGCCCAATGGCAAAATCACTTTAGAGATATGCTTAAAAATAACCAAGCTAATATCTTGGGTGTTGTGCCAAGAACAATGAATGCTAAAGACACTGACGGCAACGGTCTTATTCAAATAGGCGAAGAATCAGGTAACTTCATTAATGCAATTGAAAGACTTGATGAAATAAAAGCAATGGGTATCAATACTCTTCATATTCTGCCTATTCACCCGACAGGCAAAACCCTTGCTATGGGTACGGCAGGTTCTCTGTACGCCCCTGACAGATTTGTTGAAGATGACGGCAAACTTGCAGTTGACCCTAACTTAAAAGACCCTAATGTAGAGGGCAGTGCTTGGGACCATTTCAAAATCTTTATTGATGAATGTCACAAACGCGGAATTTCCGTAATGCTTGATTTACCGTCTTGTGCAAGTTTAGATTTTGCAAGAAAGCATCCTGAATTAATGGCAAAAGAAAAAGACGGACAAGACAAGACTCCTCAAGGATGGCAAGACATCAGAATGTTTAGGGTTTGGGATGATGAAGCAAAAAGAAAGCTCAACCCCGCACTTCTTGATATGCACAAAAAATATGTAGATGCTTGTGTTGAACTTGGAATAGATGGTATAAGGGCTGATGTATCTCGTGCTAAGCCAATTGAGTTCTGGAATGTTATCATTCCTTATTCTCACTCTGTTGACCCTCAGTTTGGCTGGTTGGCAGAATCTTATACATATGAAGATGCTTCACCTCAGCTTAATATGCCCTATGATAGACCCGAAGACCAGCTAAGAGGCGGATTTAACTCTTACTATGGTCAATTCCACATATTTAACCAATGGACAAAAGCAGATGACCTCTTTAACTATATGAGAGATAACATTGATATGTCCAACAGAATGAAAGAGCCAAAATCCCTTATAGGTTCGATGACAACTCACGATGACCAAAGCCCTATGTACTACGGCGGTGCCCCATGGGTTATGTTCACAACTGCAATGCAATCCACCCTTCCTATGGTAAATCCGTATTTTATTGACGGCGTTCAAACGGGTGATTATTTCTTATACCCATATGACCATGCTAAATCACCCACATCTCAAACAGATAATGACGAGTGCACGGTTCACAAGGGCAGATTGGATATATTCAACTTCTCAAGAAAACCGGGCGGTGGCTTCCCGCAAATTCAAGAGTTTATTAAATCTTCTCTTGCTATAAGAAATAATGAAAATTATAAAGACCTTATTCAACATGGTTCATTTATTAAACTTGAAACAAACAACCCTGAAATCATTGCATATGCAAGACATAAAGATGGTAAAACACTTCTTTTTGTCGGCAACAGAAATGCTAATATGAGAACAAGTGCAAAAATTAATATTCCCGGTTTTAAGGCTGACCAAAAACTGGACAATCTCGTACCTGATTATTCTCAACCAAGCTATTTCCAAAAAGCAAACGGTTCAATGACGGTTGATTTAGGGCCTCTAAGAGCACATGTATTTGAAATTGATACACCTGATATTGAAAAATTATCAAAACCTGAAAATGTTATGCAGCAAAATTTTTAAGCTCATAGCATTGTAGTTAAGTTTTTTAAATATCTGTAAAATAAAATTGCACATTTAAGCAATTTTATCCGTTCAGATGTTTTGTAAAAAATAAAGGGAACAATAAGGGTAAGTACTGTGAAAATCTCAGCAATAGAACTGCAGAAAGCAGATAATAAGAACAATACTTCATTCAGCGGCTTAAAAAGAGGCTATGATAATGATTTAGAGGATGTCTATAAGTTTTATGCGCCTCCTTACGATAAAAGCAAATATGCTCTTGTTCTTGAACTTTGCGCTGTTAAAGAAGACGGCAAAGGCGGATTTGAGCTTGATACAAGTATTACAGAACCCTTTACCCTTAATAAATCATATAAAGAACTGAGAGACTTAGGAACATCAGAATACCCCAGAACAATCATCATAAGTAATCCTGAAGACAGCGAGTATATGGGTTACAGGTTTAGATTGGTTGATAAAAACCAAGCTCTGAATGCTTCTCGTAATATTGACCCTGATAGCAATGAAAGCCCTTTTGATAATCTTGAAACGCTTGGCTATATTAATGACCCGGGTGTGAAAGTGCAGTCGGAATACGGAGATTTTACTGTTATATCAAATAATATGGGTGTAACACCAAAATCCGGTTCTGCTGCTCATATTTTTTATGATTCATTTGACAGTCAGGGAATTGACCGCTCGTCGTTTGTAAGAAACCATTTTAATAAAGCGGGTGGTGATTTAGACAGTATTGTTAAATACAGAGATGAAATAGAGCCCTACAGATATGTAATGACAAACCCTTATTTTGGTAAAGATTCCAAATCGTCTCACAAATATTGGGGTGAGAATTTCTTTCAAGTTCCGTCTGTTTCTAAATTCAGAGAAGTGCTTATAGACCTTTATAAAGAAGGTAAGGGCTATATAGCAGACGGTGCTTTTACATCTCAAAGCATTCAAAGCCCTATGTTTCAAAATGTTTTAAAATATGGAAAAGATTCACCGTTTTACCATTGGTTTAAAATAAACGGAAGATTAAGGCTGGGTGTTTTGCCTGACCCTATACAATCTTCAAATCCAAAACGTGAAAAAGCAATAGAACATATTGGTTTTAAGATAGTAAACCCGAGGGGTACAAAAGACTATGACCCCAAAAAACCAAGCTATATACAGTTTTTTGATGACAGATTGGCAAGTAAAGACCAGCAGTTTGATTCAAAAAATCTTATTAAAAGGTATGCAAATTCTAATCCAAAAGACCATTTTGATATAACAACTCATCAGGACTCTGTTCTTCCGTATTATTTTGAACTTGATTATACGGATAAGAGTGTTCGCCAAAGATTTAGCGGATATTCCCGCAAAATGCTTAATGACCCCGAGATTAAGGATAAGCTTGATTCATTCTTTTCTTTTAAAAACTATGACATAGTAAGAAAAGGTCGTTCAGGCGGCGCAAACTTCTGGGATGGTAATGTTGACCTTGTTAAAATGAATCTTTCAAACCCTAACATTTTGGAGGGTAATGTTGAAGGATATTATAATGCAAGGGAGCATTTATACTCTGTTGCAACATATTGGACTCAATTTGCCCATGATTCTTTATTTGAATATCTTACACAGTGTTTCTCCAAAGGCGAAAAGGGCAGAAAACTTGTTGCACAAATTGCCGAAAAAAATGGTGTTACATCTCAAGAACTCCAACTTGCTCTTGAGAGAGCCTGCTCTGATGAGCCAAATTCAAATGCTCTTGTGGTAAGTGCAAAGGCTCATATTAACAATATTATAGATAATTTCAGATTTGAAACGCTTGATGTTTCTCCGCAAATTCAAGCAATTTTTTCTATGCCCGAGTTTGCAGAGTATATGAAAACACCGCAAGTTAAGAACAGACTATTTAATTTCACCATAGAAACCCTAAGAAGACTTGACGGTTGTACACCTGAAGCCATAATTGAGCCTTCAAGTGAAGTAAACGATGTATTATCAACTGAAAAAAACAGGCCCGAAGAAGCAAACAACGGCGTAAAACTTACAACTTACGGTCAGTATATGGCAAATATTCTTGCTCCAAGGATTTTAAGTTATGCCGTATTAAAGGCGATGTTCCCTCAAGATAGCGCTTATATTGATTCAAAAGATGGTATGCTCAAGGTTTCAAAAGCTATGAGAGAACGCTCTCAATATGAAGCAGGTGTTATGCCCTCAGGAAATTTCAAAGACGAAGCGCTCCAATTGGGTAAAATTATATACAAGAGATTAGACAGGGAATCTGCAATATACGGTCAGCAAACTGATTTGGTTGAACAAATTGCAAGTACTGATGTAAGCAAGTATAAGCTTGACGGATTTCAAATGGCTGAGAGCCTTCTGAAACTTACTGGCGGTGGTTTGAACTGGCGATTTGACGCGGCTAAAGATATAGGTGACTTAAATACCAACAGAAACGGCCTAAGAACATTTGAAGATTCTTGGGACGACGTTATAGAATTTTGGGGTGAATTTATTAAAAATGTTAGAGCAATCAACCCCTCATCTTATATTATTGCTGAGGTAACAGACCTTTACAGTTTTTATGAAGGTAATAAAAATTACAGAAATGAAGCTGCGGCAACTCTTGGTGAAGGTGCAAGCGAAACTGAAATAAATGAACTTGCAGGCCAGCTTATGGCACAGGATTGGGGTAAATATAAAAACCATGTAACAGCAGAGCGTATGTTCTATGAAAAAACAGGTGCTACAACAGGCTCAAATTACTCTGTATTTTTTGGATTTACACCTAATTTGTTTGGTCAAAATTTTGAAAAGGGCAATATTACGGGTGACTTTGCAAATATGGACTCACTCAAGACTAATATTGAGAATTTCCTTAAATCAGGTCCTTTGCTGTATTTGACTCACAGTCATATATTTGTGGATAACCATGATAAACCTCTTGCACCTTTCTGTCTTGCGCTTGATATGGGTGCATATCTTTCTAGATTTGGTATTAATTCCGGTTCGGATACAAACGAAGATGACATAAAACGTGCAAAACAAGCTGCAGAAAGAGTATTTGGTGAAGAGCCCGAGAATTATGATAAAATTAGCTCAAAAGCAGTTGTGGTGGCTGACTTTTTGAGAAAGGCTTTTGCCGAAGAGTTAAAATTTAAACCCGAAAAACTTGAAATAATAAATGAAGCAATAGCGGATTTAGCCTTGGGCGAATTTAAAACAAAAATCCATCCCGATTATCTTCGTGCAGAATCATTCGGTCAAAATCCGTTTGATATATCCATAAAAGATGTTATGGAACAGGCAAAATACATTGCCGGTTGTCGCGAAGAAGAATGGTTCAGTGATGAAGAAAGTAAAAAGCTTCAAGATGCGGTGTTTAAAACTGCTATGGAGCCTGCACTTCAAAAAATGACAAAAATGTCAGATTTTCTAAATTCTATAACAGGTGTGCCGTTCTTCTTTGCAGGAGATAATATGGGCTCAACCGGTTATGAATATGCTTCAAAGAATATTTCTGTTGCAAACAGGAACTTGGTTCACCATGAATGGATACAAAGGGATTCAAAAGAATATAAACCGGAAATACGCGAGTACTATGACAGAATGCAGGCAAGCGCCGGTTTGTATAAACAATATGGACTATCTGCCATTGCAGGCGGTATGCCTATTTCGCTTCCTCAGGGCACAAATGACCTTTATGCAATTCTTAAATATGACGATAAAGGCTCAAATGTATTGCACGTATTCTCAAATGTCGGCATGACAAAAGACCCTCATTCAAAGATGAATGAGGACGAAAAAACAGAAGTGTTAAGTATAAACCTTAAAGATGAAGATGGTGTTCAATACCTTACTGATAAAAGCTATTTATACAGAAAGGTTTACCAAAAAGAATACGATAAGAACGGAAACTATATCGGCGGAAAATTTGTCGATGAAGTTGATTCTAACGGCAGCCCGGTTAAATATATTGTATCTGACGGTAAGCTGAGACGTGAAGACAATAAAAAAATTGTTATTGATGATACCGTAACAACTTTCTATAAACCCGTAAATATAGGCAAAGTGTCTCATCAGGAAATTATGAGCAGATTTTTTGCGGCATAATTACTTTAAATTTACAAAACCAAAAAGCCGGCCGGTGTCGCTTCTGAAACGAAGCCAGCCGGTTTTTTGTTTATCGTCATAATTTTCAACTTTTACAAGAACCCAGTTGCCGCTTACAAGCCACGGGCTTATATGATTTGCAAGAAAGAAACTGTCCACACAACCGCTTTCAATGTTTGGCGCGGCATATAGCCTTTTAAAATCTTTCGGCACATCTCTAAATAAATACATGCCGTATTTTCTGCCATAACTTATTAAAAACTCGCTCCAGCTGAGGTATTTTGTGTCTTTGTCTTTTTTAATCCAGCCAAAGAGTTTGCGTTTTTGGTTATAGCAGATTTTTATCCAATCATCGGTTTCATCTTCAACAGAGAAAAGCGCTACAGAATTTTCAGGTGCAAAACCAAGGAACATCTCGCGTCCTTCGCAGTTCATTTTAGTGTTTTTGCACTCAACTTTGCCAAATTCATTCCAAATGATATTGGCTTCAAGCTTGGCATTTTTTTCATTTGTGTCATAAATTTTTATATCTTTGCCCACTTGTGCTACACCAATACCCCAGTGATTAACAGAACCCAAGTACTGAGGGGTGACATCGGCGTTTGATTTAAGTGTGAATATGAGTAAAAATGTTGCTATGAGTATTATTTTTTTCATTGAATAAAATTCCTTATTAAAATTTTACCATAAAATGTAAAGATATGTAAAATTTTGCTCTTGACTGGCGGTATTTAGCAGATATGATTTAGTATGTCTGACTAGGATATTGCAGGATGGGAAAAAATCATTTTTTGCAAAATTTAAGTTCAAGAAAGAATTATACCATTAACAGCTGTTTTAAAATTTAATTGTAATTACATATATTAGAGGTACTTAGATGTCAACAACAAAATATGCGAACCGAGTTACTCCTATGGGCATACCCGAAACACGCCTTAAGGATTTACCCGACTTGATTGAAATTCAGAAAAAGTCGTTTGAGTGGTTTTTAAAAGAAGGTTTAAAGGAAGAGTTCCTTTCTTTTTCGCCTATTAAAGACTACACAGGCAGACTTGAGCTGCATTTCTTACCTAATTACACATTTGATAACCCCAAATATACAATAGAAGAAGCTCGTATTCATGACGCTACTTACGCTAAGCAATTGCGCGTTATGATGCGTCTTGTTAACCGTGATAGCGGGGAAATTAAAGAACAGGAAGTCTACATTGGCGACATTCCTACAATGACTGATAAAGGTACATTCATTGTAAACGGTGCGGAACGTGTTATTGTTTCTCAAATCGTTCGTTCTCCCGGTATTTACTATAAAAAAGAAGTTTCTCCCACAGGTAAACGTCTTTACAACGCTACATTAATTCCTAACCGCGGTGCTTGGATGAAGATTGAAACAGATTCTAACGACCTTGTGTACGTAAAAATTGATAAAAACAGAAAAATCCTTGCTACAACGCTTCTTAAAGCGTTGGGTATTACACCTGTTGAAATGGAAACTTTATTTACTCACTTTGAATTCTTAAAGAAAACTCTTGAAAAAGATACAACAAACTCAACAGATGAAGCTCTTATTGAAGTTTATAAAAAACTTCGCCCCGGTGACCCTGCATCAGCTGCAGGCGGCCGCTCAATTTTAGAAGCTCGCTTCTTTGATGAGAAAAAATATGACATCGGTAAGGTTGGCCGTTACAAATTAAACAAAAAATTGGGTCTCAACCTGCCTGAAACACAAAGAACAATCACTGTTCAAGATATCGTTGCGGGTATTGAATACTTAATTAACCTTACATACGATGAAGGCGTTCTTGATGATATCGACCACTTGGGCAACCGTCGTATCCGTTCGGTCGGTGAATTGCTACAAAACCAATTCAGAGTAGGTTTATCAAGAATTGAAAGAATAGTTAAAGAAAGAATGACACTGCAAGACAGTGAAACTCTTACACCTTTGAATCTTTTAAATACTAAGCCCCTTGTGGCATCTTTAAAAGAATTCTTTGGTTCTTCACAGTTATCACAGTTTATGGACCAAACAAACCCGCTTGCCGAACTTACTCACAAAAGACGTATCTCGGCTCTTGGCCCCGGCGGTTTGATGAGAGAACGTGCAGGTTTTGCGGTTCGTGACATTCACCCTTCTCACTATGGTCGTATTTGCCCGGTTGAAACTCCTGAAGGCCCTAACGCAGGTCTTATCGGTTCACTTGCAACACATGCTCGTGTTAACGACTATGGTTTTATCGAAACACCTTTCTTCGTTGTAAAAGACGGTGTTGTAACTGATGAAGTTCACTACTTAACTGCAGATGAAGACGAAAACTACCGTGTAGCACCTGCTGATATTCAATTAAATCCTGACAGAAGTATAAAAGAAGAATATGTTCCTGTTCGTTACAGGTCTGAATTTACAATGGGTGAATCTAAAAAAGTCGACTACGTCGGTGTTTGCCCGATTCAGATAATATCAGTTGCTACTTCTTTGATACCGTTTATTGAACACGACGATGCTAACCGTGCGCTGATGGGTTCAAACATGCAACGTCAAGCCGTTCCTCTTCTTGTAACACAACGTCCTGTTGTAGGTACGGGTCTTGAAAAACGTGCAGCAAAAGACTCTTGCATGGTAACTTGTTCTGAAGTAGACGGTGAAGTTATAAGAGTTGTTGGTGAAGAAGTCCACATTAAAGGTGATGACGGCAAGATTTACCAATATCCTTTACTAAAATACGTTCGTTCAAACCAAGACACTTGTATTAACCAAAGACCTATAGTTCGCGCAGGCGATAAGGTTAAAGCAGGTGATGTAATAGCAGACGGTGCTTCTACTCACCAAGGTGAATTGGCACTTGGTAAAAACGTTCTTGTTGCTTATATGCCTTGGGAAGGATATAACTTCGAGGATGCTATCTTATTGAGCGAAAGACTTGTTCATGACGATGTATTTACATCAGTTCACATTGAAAAACTTGAAATAGATGCACGTCAGACAAAACTCGGCCCTGAAGAAATTACCCGTGAAGTTCCTAACGTATCTGAAGATTCAATCAGACACTTGGATGAGCGCGGTATCGTTAGAATCGGTGCAAGAGTTTACGCTGATGATATTTTGGTTGGTAAGATTACACCTAAGGGTGAATCCGAACATCCTCCGGAAGAAAAACTTCTTCGTGCAATATTTGCAGAAAAAGCACGTGACGTTAAAGACAATTCTCTTCGTGTTCCTCACGGCGAAGGCGGTAGGGTAGTTGACGTTAAAGTATTTGACAGAGAAAAGGGAGATGAGCTTCCGCCCGGTGCTAATACAGTAATTCGTGTTTATATTGCACAAAAACGTAAAATCTCAGTCGGTGATAAACTATCAGGTCGCCACGGTAACAAAGGTATTGTTTCAAGAATATTACCTAAAGAGGATATGCCTTTCTTGCCTGATGGTACTCCGCTTGATATTGTTCTTAACCCGCTGGGTGTTCCTTCTCGTATGAACGTAGGTCAAACTTACGAATTGCTTTTAGGTTTGGCTGCATACTTGACAGGAAATTACTACGAAGCTCCGTCATTTGATGAAATGTACGGGCCTAACCAGTCTGAAATTGCAACTAAAGAAGAACTTCTTAAAGGTATTAAAGAATCAGGCTGCGATTGGGTTAGAGAAGACGGTAAAGTTACACTTTACGACGGTAGAACGGGTGAACCGTTTGATGAACCTGTTGCCGTTGGTCTTTCATATATATTGAAACTTGTTCACCTTGTTGACGATAAAATTCACGCTCGCTCAACAGGTCCTTATTCACTCGTTACTCAACAGCCTCTGGGTGGTAAAGCACAGTTCGGCGGTCAAAGATTCGGTGAAATGGAAGTTTGGGCACTTGAAGCTTATGGTGCAGCTTATACTCTTCAAGAAATGTTAACAATCAAATCAGATGATGTTAACGGAAGAAGCCGCGCTTATGAAGCTATTGTTAAAGGTGATAATATACCTCGTCCGGGTATTCCCGAGTCATTTAAAGTTCTTGTTCGCGAACTTCAAAGTATCGGCTTAGATATCGCTGTTTCTAAAAAAGGCGGCGAAGAGGTCGACTTGATGTCAGATACTGATGATTTAAGAAAATCAGCACCTAAGAGAGTCTTATCCGATATGGACAGTGAACTTCTCAACATCAACTTCTTTGAAACTCCGACAAGTTTTAAAGACTAATTAAAGATAATAAACAACAGTTAAGGAGAATAAAAGTTGTCTACTAGTATTGATTATTTCGATTATATAAGAATTTCAATTGCCTCTCCCGAGCGCATATTGAAATGGTCTTACGGCGAGGTTACAAAACCCGAAACAATTAACTACCGTACATTAAAACCCGAACGCGACGGTCTGTTTTGCGAAAGAATCTTCGGGCCTTCAAAAGACTGGGAATGTTACTGCGGTAAGTATAAAAGAGTACGCCACAAAGGTATCATATGCGAACGCTGCGGCGTAGAAGTTACAGACTCTAAAGTGCGTCGTCACCGTATGGGTCACATCAAGCTTGCAGCTCCCGTATCTCACATATGGTTCTTAAAAGGTATTCCCTCATACCTTGGCTTACTTCTTGATATGACTTTAAAAGATTTGGAACAAATCATATACTTTAATAACTACGTTGTAGTTGACGGCGGCGAAAGCCCCTTTAAAAAGTTCCAACTTCTATCTGAAGAAGAATACGAAGACTACATTCTTGAAAATGAAGATTCTACTCTTAAAGTAGGCATAGGTGCTGAAGTTATTAAAGACCTTTTATCTGAAATAAAACTCACCGAACTTGCTGAAGAAATTCGCTCTGAGCTTGACGCTGCAGGCGGTTCTGTTCAAAAGAGAGCAAAATTAATCAAAAGATTAAGACTTGTTGAATCTTTAATTGAATCTGGAACTGAGCCCACTTGGTTTATTATGGATGTTCTTCCCATAACTCCTCCGGATTTGCGTCCTATGGTGCAATTAGACGGCGGACGTTTTGCAACATCTGACTTAAACGACTTATACAGACGTGTTATTAACCGTAACAACCGTCTTTTAAGACTGCTTGAAATGGGCGCTCCCGAGATTATCGTACGTAACGAAAAACGTATGCTTCAAGAAGCCGTTGACGCTTTGATTGATAACGGCAGACGCGGCAGAACGGTTGTAGGGCCTAACTCAAGACCTCTTAAATCTTTATCAAATATTATCGAAGGTAAACAAGGTCGTTTCAGACAAAACCTATTGGGTAAACGTGTTGACTACTCAGGCCGTTCGGTTATCGTTGTAGGTCCTCAGTTAAGTCTAAATCAATGCGGTTTGCCTAAAGAAATGGCAATTGAATTGTTTAAACCTTTTGTTGTTAATAAATTAATTGAACGCGGCTTGGTTCAAAATATTAAATCAGCTAAGAAGAAAATTGAGCGTTCAGAGCCCATTGTATGGGATATATTGGAAGAAGTGGTTGACGGACACCCCGTTATGTTAAACCGTGCCCCCACCCTTCACAGACTCGGTATTCAAGCATTTGAACCTATTCTTGTAGAAGGTCGTGCTATTCAGCTTCACCCGCTTGTATGTACAGCGTTTAACGCTGACTTCGACGGTGACCAAATGGCTGTTCACGTACCTCTCTCAATTGAAGCTCAAGCTGAAGCCAGAATGTTAATGCTTGCTACAAACAACATTCTTGCTCCTGCTACAGGTAAACCTATCATTACACCATCTCAAGATATGGTATTGGGTATTTACTATCTGACAATTCTAAAAGACGAAAACGCTCCTGTAAAAGGTTATTTCCATGATTATATGGATGCAATTTCCGCTCTTGAATCAGGAATTGTTAAGCTTCACGACAAAATCGTTGTAAGAGACGATGAAGGAAAGAGAATAGAAACCACGCCCGGCAGAATCGTATTTAACGAAGTAGTTCGTAAATCAATTCTTGCTTAATGTAAATGTAATTAAAAATGATGAGGAAACAATAAAAAATGACTACGTTAACTCCGCAGAGTAAAAAGAAAAAACATACTGTTGAATTTATTAACAGAATAGTTGATAAAGGCGGCTTAAGAAAACTCCTCTCTCAAATTTATCTTGAGTGGGGCGGCGCTAAGACTGCTGAACTTGCAAACAACCTTAAAAACTTAGGTTTTAAATATGCAACAAAAGCAGGTACGACTATTTCAATTCATGACTTGAGCGTTCCTAAAGTTAAACAACAACTCTTGGAAGAAGCTCAAAACCAAATTGAAGAGTCAACTTACCGCTATATGAAAGGCGAGATTACAGAAGTTGAAAGATATACAAAAGTTATCGACACTTGGTCTGAAACAACTGCAAAACTTACCGAGCAGGTAGTTGAAAACTTTGACAGATTAAACCCCGTTTATATGATGGCATTCTCAGGTGCGAGAGGTAACTTATCTCAGGTATCACAGCTTGTCGGTATGCGTGGTTTGATGGCAGACGCACAAGGTCAGATTATCGACTTGCCTATTAAATCAAACTTTAAAGAAGGTTTGTCTGTTACAGAATACATCATCTCATCATACGGTGCACGTAAAGGTCTTGTAGATACGGCGCTTAAAACTGCTGACTCAGGTTATCTGACACGTCGTTTGGTTGACGTAGCACAAGATGTTATCATCCGTGAAGAAGACTGCCATACAAATAAATCCATTAAATTAACGGCTATCATGGATGGTGACGAGGTAATTGTTCCTCTTGAAGACAGACTTTTAGGCAGAACTGTAGCACAAGATATTTTAGATAATGACGGCAATGTAATCGTTACTAAAAATACAACCGTTAACCGTGAAGATTTGGCAAAAATTAAAGAACTTAAACTTAAAGAAGTTGACGTTCGCTCAACTCTTACTTGCGAACTTGAATACGGTATTTGCCAAAAATGCTACGGCTGGGCAATGACAACACAAAAACTTGTAGACATCGGTGAAGCAATCGGTATTATCGCCGCTCAGTCAATCGGTGAACCCGGTACACAGCTTACAATGAGAACATTCCACACAGGTGGTGTATTTAAAGGTTCAGGTGCTATGAAGCACGTTGAGTCACCTGTTGACGGTACTGTTAAAACTGCGGTTAAAACTCGTGAATTGAGAACTCGTCACGGGGATGTTGTACAAGTTGCAATAAAAGAAGTCGATATTGAAATCGAAGATAAAAAAGGCAATATCACAAAAGCTCACGTTCCTTCTGGTGCAAAAATATATGTTACTCAAGGAATGGAAGTTAAAAAAGGCCAAGAAATTGCCGAATACGAACCCGCTTCAAAAGGGGACGGTTCTCGTCTTACTGAAAAAGCTACAAAAGATATCACATCTGATATCTCGGGTGAAGTTGTATTTGAAGACTTTGTAGCCGATGAAAAGAAAGACAGACAAGGCAACATCTCAAGAACTTCAAACAAATCAGGCATTGTTTGGGTTTTAGGCGGAGATGTTTATACACTTCCTGCCGGTTCTAAAGTTCTTGTTTCAGACGGTCAAAAAATCAAAAAAGGCGAAAAACTCGCTGAAACATTGATTGTTTCTGAGCATGGCGGTGAAGTTAGAGTCGGTAATTCTTTGGAAGTTGAAGAAGTTAAATTTGAAGGCAAAAAGATTAAAAAGATTGTTGCAGGTAAAGAACTTACTATCGTTATCGCTTCAATTCAACCTTCAAACGCTACTTTTGAACAAACTAAAAAAGAACAATTCTGGACAGTTGATAAAACAGGCGAAAAATATATCGTTAAATCTCCCGTTGATACAACGGTTGAAAACGGTATGATAATAGCCGAGCTTGTTGATGAAGAGCACAAAGTAGAATCTTCAGGTGAAATTCGCTACAACGGCGTTGAAGTTGATGAAAATCAAGTTGTAACAAAAGCAGGTGAAGCGATATTTATACCGGAAGAAATTCATCAAATTTCAAAAGATTCGTCTCTAAAACTTGTTGAATCAGGTACATACGTTGAAGCCGGTACTGAAGTTGTAAAAGACCTCTACACTCACATCGACGGTATTGTTGAAATTAAAGAATTTAACGACATTATCCATGAAGTTGTTATCCGCCCCGGTGAACTTCATACGCTTGATTCAATTAATGACTTAAAAGTTGATGAGGGTGAAGTTGTTAAAGCAGGTACAATTGTTGCGGCAGGCATTAAAGCAAAAGCTGATTCAATTGTTACTATTGTTGAAAACGATTCTGATGTACTTGAAATTGATGATTTAGACGAAGAAATAACAGAAGATATCGTTGAAGATGACAACATCGAAAACAAATCAGTTCAAATACTTATAAGGCCTATCCAAAGATTTGAAATTAAGCCGAAAGACGTTTCAATCAAGTTTGATACGACAGATGACTCAATTGAAATTGTTCCTTTGACTCAATTGCAATTCAAAGACGGTGCAAGAGTTCGTAACCTTGACGGTGCAGTTCTTACAAGAACTTCATTGGTTCTTTCAATGGGCGGCTACTTAAGCCACTTAAAAGGTCTTGTTGAACTTGATAAAAACGGCAGCTTGAAGATTGTTGTTCTTGAAACTCTCATTGTTCGTCGTGAACAAGAAGAAGGCTCAAGAATGCTATCTTCTACTCAAACAGAACTTCTTGTGGAAAACGGTCAAATAATCGAACCCAGAACTCCTGTTACAAAAACTCAAGTTCTATCGGTTAATGACTCAATTGCAAGTATTAAACAAACAGATAAAGAATTAAGAAGATTACTTCTTGTATCTGACGCTTATGAAAGAAAAATCGACATCAAATCAAAAGCTACCGTTAAAGTTGGCGAGTTTGTAAAACTTGATGCAGTTATTTCTTCATCAGGCGAAAAATCTACTTGCTCAGGCAGAGTAGTTGAAGTTACACCAAAATCAGTGACTGTAAGAATAGGCAGACCTCACTTGATAAGCCCCGGTACGCTTTTGCAGGTTGATAACTCAGCACTCATCCTAAGAGGTGATTTGCTTGCAACACTTGTATTTGAAAGACAAAAAACAGGTGACATCGTTCAAGGTCTTCCTCGTGTTGAAGAACTTCTTGAAGCAAGAAAACCCAAAGACTGCGCTATTGTTGCAGAAGA
>CALUSB010000005.1 GCA_944323335.1 Candidatus Gastranaerophilales bacterium | reverse complement strand
GTTGGTGAAATTTTCATATTTTCTTTGTTTCGTTTCACTCAACAAAGGCTAACGCGGCAAACTTATTAAATTTTCAAGTCGATGTATTTATAATACCAATTCAAGATTTCAAGTCAAGATTAAATCAATTCTCCAATAAAACCTTTATAGCTTCACCGTTTTGGTGCATCTCAAGTGCGCGTTTTGCATACTTCATTTGCATGGTTTTAGTTATTAGTTTCTCAACATCCACTTCTCCGCTTGAAATAAGCTCAAGCGCGCGCCTGAAGTACTTTGGCGTATGGTGAAATACGCTTATAATATTTACTTCATCATAATGCAAGCGTCGTGTGTCAATATTTACACTTGTTCCTGACGAACACCCGCCAAAAAGATGCACCGTGCCGCCTCTTCTTACTAAAGAGAACATACTCTCCCAGATTTCAGGCAGACCAACGCATTCTATTGCAACGTCTAAGCCCCTGCCTTCTTCCGTCATGGTCAATATTAAGTCTTTTGGGTCAGGGTATTTTTTAAGGTCTATAACCTCATCAGCCTGAGCAAATTCATGCGCCATTTTGAGCTTTAGCGGGTTTCTGCCCATAGCGATAACTTTTGCACCTTTTAATTTTGCAAGTCTTGCAAACATCAGCCCTATCGGGCCAATTCCTACGATACCAACGGTATCACCCTTGTTAATCGGAGTTCTTTCTATCCCGTGCACTACATTTGCCAAAGGTTCGCAAAAAACCGCACGCCTGAATGACACATCATCAGGTATTATTAAAAGATTTTTTTCTACAATTCTTTTTGGAATAGTAATGAATTGAGCATAAGCGCCGTTTAGCAGGTCAAGATTTTCACACAAATTTTCTTCCCCGCGCCTGCAAAAAAAGCACTCGCCGCAAGGTGCGGAATTTGCCCCCACTACTCTATCGCCTATTTTAAAATTTTCTACACCCTCGCCTAATTTTACAATTGTTCCGGCAAATTCATGCCCGAAACCCGACGGCGTTTTTTTTATCAAAACAGGATGCCCTCTTCGATACGTCTTTACATCCGTTCCACAGGTAAGAGCTGCCTCAACCTTAACAAGGACTTCACCTTCCTCAGGCATTTTAACATTCACTTCTTCGTAGCGAATGTCTTTGGGGGCATAGTATCTGACAGCTTTCATTTTCATATTTTTATATACGCCTTAAAAATCTTTCCGCAAATAATATCTTCAACCGCCGACGCCAAATTGTCAAGAGTATAAATAGTACTTACATTATTAACTTTTACCTTTTTATCGCAAAGCAGTTTATATGAGATTTCATAATCTTTTGGAGAGGGTGAATAGCTTGCAATTATGCTTAATTCTCTATAGTAAATATCGTTATTTTTATAGCCTTCTTCATTTTCGATTGATGAAAATACTATAATTTTCCCGCCGTTTCTAACATGCTCAAGCGCCGTCGGTATAGCTTTTGATGAGCCTGAAGTCATAAAAATCGTGTCATATGTGTCTTTTTTATACTCAATACCATACTTTAGGGCAAAGTCACTGCGCTCTTTATTTATATCAAAACCGTAAGCATTTACTCCAAAAGCTTTAAGCGCTTGAGTTGTGATAAAACCAATGGAGCCAAGCCCCAAGACAAGAGCGTTTGATTTTGTATTGTCAGAATTTAGCTCATAACCTGCTCTTCTTATTGCTCTAACCACACAAGCTAAAGGCTCAAGAAAAGCTGCTTCCTCGTATTCTAAATTATCAGGAACACTATAGACAGTGTATCTAAGATGGTTTTCATCCACTTTAATATACTCAGAAAATCCACAAGGGGAGATGTTTGAATTTTTAAATGTCTGACACATTGAATATGCGCCAATTCTACAGTAATCACAGTTAAAACAAGGGTAGTGATGCCCCAGAGCCACAATATCCCCTTTTTTATATGAGGTATTTGTATCTATTTCAACAATTTCACCTACCACCTCATGCCCGAGTTTAATATTTGACTCGTTTTCTTTTGTAGCGTGTTTAATTTTTACTATATCAGAACCGCACAAGCCGCAGCCTAATACCTTTATAATCGCACCTTTTGAATCAAGATGAGGTTTTTTTGTTTCAACTATATTAACTTTTAAATCTTTTAAAACCGCGCTTTTCATTCATCCCCCTTATGGTGTCATAGGCGGCACAACAACCGTATTTGTACCTGAATCTTTAACACCGAAAGTTGCTTGTTGTTCTATCCCCTTTAATTTAAAACTGTTGAGAAATATACTTATAAAAATCAGTACAAACGCAACAATTAAAGTAAATTCAAGAACAGATTGAGCTTGTTTCATAATTGAATTATACTACAACTATGAGAGATGAAGAAGTAAAACAAAATATTTTAAAGTGCTCTCGCTGTGGGCTTTGTCAGGGGGTATGTCCCATTTATGAACAAATAAAAAGCGAAAACTCAACAGCTCGCGGCAAACTTATGCAGATTTTAGGCTTAAAAAAAGGAGAGCTAAAGTTAAACAGAAAAATTCTTCAGAGTCTTGATTTATGTTTAAACTGCGAAAAATGCAAACTAAACTGCCCCTCAGGCGTTGATACGACAGGTGTATTTTTCAAAGAAAGAAAACTGTCATTTATTGGCAAAATCCTAACCTCAGATTTTGTATTTAAGCTTAAAATATCAACTTTGAGAGCTTTTTCGCTTTTTAAAACCACTCCTAAATACAATAAAAATTCAGATATATTATACTTTGAAGGCTGCATTACAAAAGAACTCAAACAAGAGCTAAAAATCCCTTCACTTAAGCTAAAAAACGGAAACTTCAAGTGCTGCGCTCTTCCGCATCTGACCAAAGGCAGAGAAGATATATATAATAACATGGCTGAATTTAATGAGAATATTATAGAAAGCGCAAAGCTTGTCGTTTTTGACTGTGCAACTTGTTTTGATACGGTTAAAAACTATCCGTTTAAAAATCCAAAAAACAAAGACAAACTGATATTTTACACAGATATTTATAAAACACTTCCTCTGAGTTCAAAAAAACCTCTAAAAGTTACATATCATATGCCCTGTCATATGCAATCTTCAGGTAAAGATATAAAAGAAATCGAAGATATTTTAAAATCTATCAAAAATATAACTTACACAAGAGCAAAAAACGCTCAGGACTGCTGCGGCTTTGGGGGAGATTTTTTTATCAGACATCCAAAACTTGCGTTTAATATTGCAATAAAAAAAATAAAAGGCATAATCGAAACAAAATCTGATATTGTCCTAACCTCTTGCCCTACTTGCCTTTGGAGTTTAAGATTTTCACTTTTTGCAAGCAAATATATATACAAAAATAAAAACAAAATAAAGGCCATGGATATGGCAGAATTTTTAAATAAATACTGCTATATAGAAAATAAAACCGCGCAAAAAGAAAGAAAAAGAACTAATCAAGATGCAGGTATGTGTGTATAACTTTTATTATTTTATCAAAGTGATTAATTAAACACACAACAACCATAGAAACAACAAGACCAATGAGCGCTTTTGTAAAGTCTTTTACTACGTGCTTGTAGACTTTTTTCTGAGTTTCAAATCTCAACCTGTTATACATTGCTATTTCTCTACCCGCAAGAAGTCCCAAAAATACCCATGTAGTAGACATTGGGACGTTATTTACATTTTGAAAATACAGAAGAATTGAAGCATAAGTAACATCAATTATCGTTGCAGAGCGGATGTCTTGAGTATTCGTTTTTAATTTCACGATATTTTGAATTTCCCCGCCGCGCTTGTAAACTATCCAGCCAAGGAAAGTGGCAAAAATTCCAAGAGTAACTATCATCTGCGCAAAATCAAGTTTTCTTGGCAGATAAACATAAAGATTTGCTGCATCCTGCATAAGCCACATAGACCAAAGGTAAGCAGTTGCGCTCCACTTTGTAACATACCACCATTTAGAGATTTTTTTGCCCTTGGTGTACAAGAATTTTTTCTCAAGAGGTCTTGAGATTATAAAGTATAAAATTATCGAAATTGTAAATGCCATTACATAGCCTAAGAAAGACTTTGCAAGCATAAGACTTATTACTGTGCCGGATGAAAAAATGCTTAAAATCAAAAACGCAGTTGCAACAGGGATGCCCTTTTTTGTTAAAAATATTAATATAATCGGAGGCAGAACATGCCACCAGTAGAACTGATTTGCAAAAGGAATTCTATCCAACCTGCCAAAAGCCATATCTCCGTCGTTTACATGCCAGCCCCAAATAAAAGTTATGACCAAAACTAAACTTGCAAAAAGCCAAATAAGCCATGCCGGTTTTTCTCTCGTTGTGCTCAGAAATGTACCCAGAGTCTGTATAACGTCATTTGAAACGCAAGAATACAGCGAGAGCGAAAAGCCCAGTATCATATATATTTCATTTAGTGAGATTGCATTCATCATACTTCACCAAAGCTATTTTATCAGAAAACTTAAAATATCAAAGTAAAGAGTTGTTAACTTCATATTAAGTTTATATAAAATTTTTATAATGTGTAGAAATTACACTTGCAATTTATAAAATTTTGTTTTAAAATTCTATTGTGAAATAAATCACGAATATGAATTTTACCAAAAGGAAATTCAAAAGAGCGGAGAGCACAATGTTTTTCAAATTTAAAAAGAAACAATCTCAAAAAGAGCTATGTAATAAGGAGAACAACATGACACAAGAAAACATGGAAATTGAAAAGGTTCAAAACGAAGAACCCAGACAATTAGTTACAAGCGCTGAAGACTTAGACCAAGTAATTGAGAGAGCAAAAGTTGCACAAAGAGTTTATGCAACATACACTCAAGAACAAGTGGATAAAATCTTTAGAGCAGCAGCGCTCGCTGCAAACAAAGCAAGAATTCCTCTTGCAAAAATGGCTCATGAAGAGTCAGGCATGGGTATTGTTGAAGATAAAGTTATTAAAAACCACTTTGCTTCAGAATACATCTACAACAAATACAAAAACTGCAAAACTTGCGGAATTATCGAAGAAGACAAAGTTAACGGTATTAAAAAAGTTGCTGAACCGATAGGTGTCTTAGCAGGTATCGTACCTACAACAAACCCGACTGCTACAGCAATTTTTAAATCATTAATAGCTCTAAAAACAAGAAACGCTATAGTATTTTCACCCCACCCGAGAGCTAAAAAAGCAACAATCAAGGCTGCTCAAATCGTTCTTGATGCAGCAGTTGCAGCAGGCGCTCCAAGAGACATTATCGGCTGGGTTGATGAACCTACGGTTGAGCTATCAAATCAACTTATGCACCACCCCAAAATCGATATGATTTTAGCTACAGGCGGCCCCGGCATGGTTAAAGCAGCTTACTCATCAGGTAAACCGGCTCTTGGTGTTGGCCCCGGTAACACACCTGCAATTATTGATGAAACAGCAAATATTAAAATGGCTGTATCTTCAATTCTTTTATCAAAAACTTTCGACAACGGTGTAGTTTGCGCTTCAGAACAAGCCATCATTGCTGTTGACAGTGTTTATGAAGAAATTAAAAACGAACTTATATACAGAGGCGCTTACTTCTGTAACGAAGAACAAAAACAAGCCCTAAGAAACACTATGTTCCCTGAAGGCAGATTAAATGCGGCTATCGTTGGTCAACCTGCATACAAAATTGCTCAAATGGCAGGTTTTGAAGTACCTGAAGACGCTAAAGTTCTTATCGGCGAAGTTAGCGACTACTCAATGGATGAACCATTCGCACACGAAAAACTTTCTCCCGTGCTTGCTATGTACAGAGCATGTGATTTTGATGATGCCGTAAATATTGCATTCACTCTTGTTGATGCAGGCGGCGCAGGTCACACATCAGTACTTTACACAGATGAAAGAAAAAGAGAAAGAATTGAAAAATTCGCAAAAACACTTCACACAGGTAGAATCTTAATTAACTCACCTGCATCTCAAGGTGCTATCGGCGATATTTACAACTTCAAATTAGACCCGACATTAACAATCGGTTGCGGTTCTTGGGGCGGCAACGCAGTCAGCGAAAACGTCGGTATTAAACACTTACTAAACTACAAAACAGTAGCCGAAAGGAGAGAAAACATGTTATGGTTCAAAGTTCCGCCGAAAGTATACTTTAAACGCGGTGCAACAGATTTGGCACTTCGTGAATTAAAAGGCAGACAAAGAGCATTCATCGTAACAGACAGATACTTATTCGATTCAGGCACTGTTTATAACGTAACAAAAGTGTTAGAAGAAATCGGCGTTGATTTCCAAATATTCTTTGACGTTAAACCTGACCCGACACTATCTACAATTAATGAAGCAATGCAGATGGTTAACGTATACAAACCCGATGTAATCATAGCTCTTGGCGGCGGTTCACCTATCGATGCTGCTAAAGTTATCTGGTTAATGTATGAACAACCTGAAACAGTATTTGAAGATGTTGCTATGAGATTTATGGACATCAGAAAGAGAATCTGCGACCTTCCTGCTCTTGGTAAAAAAGCTACAATGGTTGCTATACCTACGACATCAGGTACAGGTTCAGAAGTAACACCGTTTGCGGTTATTACTGATGACAAAACTCACATCAAATATCCTCTTGCTGACTACGCCCTAACTCCCGAAATGGCAATTATCGACCCTAACTTCGTTGATTCTATGCCTAAAGGACTTTGTGCAGCATCAGGTATTGACGCACTAAGCCACGCACTTGAAGCTTACGCAAGCTCAATGGCAACTAACTTTACTAACTCACCTGCCCTTGAAGCTGCTAAGTTAATCTTCAGATACTTACCGCGTTCTTACAAATTCGGCAAAGACGACCCGATTGCAAGAGAAAAAATCCACTATGCTTCAGCTCTTGCAGGTATGGCTTTTGCTAACGCATTCTTGGGTGTTTGCCACTCAATGGCTCACAAACTTGGTGCAGCGTTCAACATTCCTCACGGTATTGCAAACGCTATGCTTTTAAACCAAGTAATTCGTTTCAACTCAAACGATTGCCCAAGAAAACAAGCAGCATTCCCTCAATACAAGTTCCCTAACGCAAAAGCAAAATATGCTCAAGTTGCTGACAACTTAGGATTGGGCGGAAACTCTGATGATGAAAAAGTAGAATTGTTAATAAGCGCTATCACAAATCTTAAGAAAGAACTTGAAATACCGCTTTCTATAAGAGATATGGGCGTTAGCGAAGAAGAATTCTACGCAAAATTAGACAACCTTGTAGAACTTGCATTTGACGACCAATGCACAGGTGCAAACCCTGCATATCCTCTAATGAAAGAAATCAGAGAAATGTACATCAAAGCCTACAACGGCGAAGTTTAGATAAACAACCCATGCCGGATAGTTTCTTGCTATCCGGCATTTTTTAAGACAATGAAAGAAAAAATTTCAGACAAAACAATAAATCGTCTTACCCTGTATCACTGCATTTTGAGCGATTTTATAACTTCGGGAATTGAAACAATAACCTCTGTTCAAATCGCTAACTTGCTAAAAATTGATGACTCACAGGTAAGAAAAGATATCTCGCTTTTAGAAAACAGCGGCAAATCTCGTGTCGGCTATATTGTTAGTGACCTAAAAAAATCCATCGAAAAGACACTTGGTTTTGCACACCCTAAAAACGCCTTTATAGTAGGTGCAGGCAACTTAGGGCTTGCACTTGCAAAATATGATAATTTCCTAAACTACGGGTTAAATGTCCTTGCTCTATTTGATAACGACCCTCTAAAAGTAGGCGTTACAATTAATAAAAAAGAGGTTTTTCACATCTCAAAACTCCCTGAGCTGGCTAAAAAAATGGGGGTTCAAATGGTACTTTTAACAGTACCCAGAACTGTTGCTCAGTCAACCGTTGATTTTCTTGTTGATTCAAACATTAAGTATATATGGAATTTTTCCCCGACAGTCCTTAGAGTTCCTGATGACATTGAAGTTTGGAACGAAAATTTGATGGGTAATTTTTTGCATTTTTCATATAAAATTTCTAATTAAAATACGCATCAAAATACCCGTAATAGTTTGGTATTGCGCTTGATGAGGAAGAGCTTTGCTCGCCTGAATTATTTAATTTTTCTCTAAAAGCGTTAAAAACATTATCGTAGCTAAAACCGTCTTGCGCAGCTTTTTGCTCGTATCCGCCGTAGTTTGCGCTAAAATAAGCATCAAGCGCAAATTTGTCGGCAGAGCTATCCGTATCATCAGAGTTATTTAATTTATCTTTAAAGCCATTCATTACATCGTTGTAACTTGTAGCATTGTTTGCAAAGTCTTGCGCATATTCCCCGTAGTTACCCGTGTAATAGTTATCAAAACTATACTGAGAACTGCCCGACAGATTTATTGAAGAAGAGTCACCCTCGCCCCAGTATTTTTTGAGAAATTTTCTGTTACCCCAAATATCGGCTTCCTCAGGTTCAACTCTTTTTGGCTCAAACCAAAAACCTTTCTCATAATATGGTGAATTAAAATTAATAGCATTATCAGACATAACTCTCTCCTTGTTATGTCTTAATAAAAACATTTTTAATTAAAAAATTGCCAAAATAAAAAGACCCTCGCTAAAGAAGGGTCTTTTTATATAATTTTAAAAAACCTTATATAGCTTTTTTAACTTTTCCTGCTCTAATACAAGATGAGCAAGCACGAACTCTCTTAACAACACCGTTAATTTCAGCTTTCACAGTGTGAAGATTAGGAAATTGTCTGTGTACATGTTGTTTATGAGAGAAAGAAATTTTTGCTGCTTTAATAGATTTTTTTCCGCATATTTCGCAAACAATTGACATTTCTACATCCTTTCAAGTGATATTATCTTACACTAATGATAAAATAAAAATTCAGAAAATCAAGTATAGAAATGTTAAGCAAGTTTTTACTGTTGATAAATCCAGACATCAAAATTCTGAGCTCTGAATTTTGAAGCTATCTGCTTGGCTGTCGTTAAATCCTGATAAGAGCCGACTTGAAGAGCGTAGATGTCACCAACTTTCCTTATAAATGGAGTCGTGCCTTGGTTGTATTCTCTTACCGAATCCTGTGCTGCTCTTGCATCTTCAAAAGTTGCATATTTACCGATTAAAACTTTTGAATAAACCGCTACATTACTGTCTTGTAATTGTTTTTGCTCCTGCACCTTAGCTGAATCATTGGTTTCGATTTTTATCTTAACTTCATCTTCACCCGCAGCGCCTGATTCTTTGATTTTTGCAAACTGTTCAAGGTCAATAACTTCATTATTTTCTTTTTCATCAGAAATTATCTTTGCCTCACTTGGCGCGTTCTCTTCAAGTTGAATAAGTTTTAAGCGCTTGTCGATAAGTTTTTTTGCATCGGCTCCAAAACCCTCTGATAGTATTGACTCGCTTGTAGCTTGAGCATCAGCGTTTCTTCCGTATTCAATATCTATTCTTGCCGAGTATTTCCTTACAACTTGCACCACGACTGCAAAAATGATTGAAAAAGTTATAATAAAAATCCACAGTGCAATCTTTAGCCTTGAAAGGCGTTTTTGCTTTTCAATTTGAGGATTAATTTTACTTTTTTTATAAGTAAGGTAATCGGGAGAATTCATACTCATTATTCAATCACTCCTCTCACCTTGCATCTGGCGTTATCAATACTTTTTGCTTCATTAACAAAAGATGTCATTATTTCATCTGCAAAAACGTCAATGTCATAAATTCCCATATCACTAAGGCAAGAAACTTCAATCGGTGCACCATCCGATACTATATTTAGTGCAGTGTGAATTAAAGAAGAAGTTATAGAGGCTGTTGCTATTGAAACAGAGAGTTTTTTATCTTCAAAAAATAAATCATCACCAAATCTTTTAGTAACAATTCCTCGCTTTTCAAGAGCTTCTTTTATTATCGAAACAAAAAGTCTCTGACGCCAAACCATCTCAGATAAGGGCGCACTAAAACATTCAATGATAAAATTGAGCATTCTTTTTGAATAGATGGGTTCAACATTTATGACATCTTCAATATCCACCATCTCATCAAGCTTAACATCAACTTCACCGACAAATGCCACTATAGCATCCCCGCACAGATTAAAGTTTTTATAAATCCAATGAGGAGAAAGCTCTCTGCCCGTGTATTTTATTTCTTTATCGATAAATTTCTTCTTCATATCCACAGTTTAATTCTGGTTTAAAAAAAGAGATTTAGCAAGTCTTTGTTAACACTTTTTAAAATCGCATCGTGCAAACGCTTGCAGGACTCGCATTTTCCGCAGTGTTTAACTCCTGTTTTATTCTTTGAATTGTAACAACTCTTTAACAAGTGAAGCGGGGCGTTTTTTTCTGTTGCAAGGTTTATTATTTCATATTTTTCAAGCTCCTTTAGGGGGGCCAGAATTTTTGGTTTTTTTAAAGTTGAATACTCAAAAGCAGCCTCTATGCGTTTTAGAAATTCTTGCGAATTATCAGGAAAGGTTCCTGCTTCTTCTTTGTTTGCACCGATTATTATATAATCAAAACCCAAAGAATCGGCGTAACTTGCAGCGATGTTTAAAAATAAACCGTTTCTGTTTGGCACCCAGACTGCCTTCGCGCTATTTTCATCCAATTCATCAAATTCTAAATTTTTACTTGAGTCACCAAGTGCACAGTTTGTTATATCGGCCAAAAAAGGGAGATTAATGACTTTATGCTCAATATTATAAAATTCTGCGATTTTACCTGATGCCTCAATCTCTTCATTTGCCGCAAGTTGAGAGTAGTTAAAAGTAAGTGCAAGTTCAACTTTGCAAAAATCATCCGCAGCGGCAACGCTTGCCAGACTGTCTAATCCGCCCGATAAAAGGACAAGTGCCTTTTTATTCATCCTCTTCATCCTCTTGAACTTCAATCAGGACTTCTTGTGCTTCTTCTTTACAGGAAACATCGAGCGTATCGTCTGAAATAATTCTTATAAGGGCATCTTTGCCTTCCATATTATATAGTGCAATAACGGCATTTTTCCTTACTTCATCATCCTCATCATAGAGCATTTTCCATATCAAATCACTGGCCTCATCAACCGATGAGTTCATTAATGACTCTATGGCGTTAATCCTAACCTGAGGCGACTCATCGCTCAGCGCTTCTTTCAGCACTGCTATTGCTCTTTTATTTCCCGAAAAATCAATTTTATTCAGCGCTTCTATAATGCGTTCTTTTAAAAAAGTAAACTTATCAAGAAAACTCTTTTTAGCCTCTAAAATCCCCACAAAAGCGTCAAGCGCACGAGCGTCCCCTATCATACCAAGTGCAAGCGCTGCAGATTCTCTGACGTACACCGACTTTTCGTTTTCATCGGACACCACGTCTATTAAAGATTCAACCGCATTTTTATCCCCGATTTTACCTAACGCTTCAGCAGCTGCAAGGCGGAATTTATAGTTTTCGCTTTTGTTATTTAAACAATAAAGAAGCGGTGTAACGGCTTTTATGTCTTTGTAGTTTGAAATAGCTTTTATGCAAAGCACTTTGAGGTTTATGTATTCAGCAGCATCGGAAAAATCTTTTGCATCGCAATCCAATATAAAATCTATTAAATCATTAAGGTTATCAGGATGCCTTAGCTTATCTATTTCTTTTATAAGCAAACGTAAAAAATTAGGGGACTTAATTTCCCCCAAAAGTTTTGAATAAATTTCAGACAATTCATCCTTGTTGAATTCTTCTTTAAGAGTCAAAAATACGGACTCAAAATCACCCTGAGATTTTTTAATCTCATCTTCTATCTGAAAGATGACCTTACAGGATAACTTCTTCTCGCTCATCAATTGACCCAACATCATAACCTTACTACAAGTATAAATGAGAAAAATAAAATTTCAATATGTCTGATATTAAGTTTGTGTTAAAATTTCACTATGCATCATACTACCGACTTAAAAAACATTAAAGAACTGCTCTATAAAAGGGAAGAGACCCTAAGTAGTTTTGCGCAAAAATCAATCAATTCAAAAGGCAGAAACAAAAAAGAAAATGATATAGACCCTTTTAGGACGGAATTTCAAACAGATAAAGACAGAATTATTAACTCAAAAGCGTTCAGGCGACTAAAAAGAAAGACTCAAGTATTTTACACGCCTAAAAATGATCACCTAAGAACACGCCTTACTCACACACTTGAAGTTTCACAAATTTCAAGAACTCTTGCAAATGCCCTTAACCTGAATGAAGATTTAACAGAAGCCATTGCTCTGGGGCATGATTTAGGACATGCGCCCTTTGGCCACAGCGGTGAAGAGGCTTTAATGGAAGCTACAAAAAACGGCTTTAAACACAATGTTCATGGTGTTAGAGTGGTTGAAGTGATAGAGGGTCTAAACCTTACAAAAGAAACACTTGACGGGATTTTAAACCACACGGGAATTGGAAAACCTTTTACCCTTGAGGGGCAAATTGTAAAAATAGCGGATAGAATTGCATATTTAAACCACGATATAGAAGATGCCATAAGAGAAGAGGTCATCACATACAATGACATTCCCGAGGAGTTTCAAGAATACTTTGGCAATACAAAATTTGAGCGCATAAATACCGTTATTAAAGACATTTACTTAAACAGTGTCGGACAAGGTGAGATAAAAATGTCCGAGCTTTGTGTAAACTTTTTAAACAATTTAAGGAGCTGGATGTTTAAAAATGTTTATTTTAGTGATAAAACAAAGCAGGAAGAAAACAAAATCAAAAAGATAGTTTCAGAATTGTTTGAGTATTACAAAAATCTTTACGGTGAACAAGGTGCAATTGACTATGTTGCAGGCATGAGCGACCAGTTTGCCATTGTAACCCATAAGGAAATATGTCGGAAATAACTTACAGCCAGGCAGTAGAACAAATAAAAAACAGCCTTGATATTGTAGATGTGATTTCAAAATATGTTGTATTAAAAAAAGCAGGTCACAACTACAGCGGCTTGTGCCCGTTTCACAACGAAAAGACACCTTCTTTTGTTGTTACCCCGTCGCGCCAGATTTTTAAATGCTTTGGCTGCGGAGAGGGCGGAGATGTTCTTGCTTTCCTTATGAAAATAAACAATCAAAACTTTAAAGAAGTGATAGAAGAGCAAGCCGCAGCCTTAGGAATTGAGCTGCCTAAATCTTCTAAAGATTCATCTAAATACAAAGAAGAAAAAGAAAGACTTCTTGGTGCTATGGATGAAGCTATGAAGTTTTATCATAACAATCTTTTAAAAAATGAGCGCGCTCTTGAATACCTTGAAAAAAGAGGAGTCGGAGAAGTTGCGATAGGTAAATTTTTCTTAGGACTTGCGCCGAATTCAAATTTTGAGCTTAAAGAATATTTAAGAGAGAAAAAATATACAAACGATGAAATGTATAAAGCAGGTCTTTTGTATGAAAAAAACGGAGATTTCTTAGACAGGTTTAAAAACAGAATTATTATCCCCATTATGGATGTAAACTCAAATACAATAGCTTTTGGCGCACGTGCGATTATGGACGGGCAAAATCCAAAATACCTTAACTCGCCTGATTCTTCAATATACAACAAAAGCTCTGTGCTCTTTGGCCTAAATCGTGCCAAAGACTACATAAAACAAGAGGACTCCGTTGTCATTATGGAGGGGTATTTTGATGTAATATCCGCTCACTGCGCAGGAGTTCAAAACGCCGTAGCTTCCTGCGGTACTGCTCTTACCCCGCAGCATATAAAACTCATTGCAAGATACAGTCCCTCAAGAAAAATCTACCTTGCCTTTGATTCTGATAGCGCCGGTCAAAAAGCAACAAAAGCGGGAGCCGAAGTTATAAAAAACATATTCTCAAGTCTTGGCGATATTAAACAATATGATTCAAGCTACAGTGAAAATAGCGACTCGGTTTGCGAAATTCACGTCGTATCTCAAGTTGGCGGCAAAGACCCCGATGAGTTTATAAGAGAATTCGGAGCACAAGAGTACAAAAAACACATACAAAATGCCCCGTTATTTCTTGATTACAGACTGGATAAGACACTAAAAGACATAAAAGACGACACAACACCGCAAGAAAAAAGTGAAATAGTACAACAGATAGCCGATATTTTATCTGAAATTCAAAATCCTGTAATTTTAGCCGATTACATCAGAAACACTTCATTTAAAATTAACATTGATGAAGAGATATTAAAAAACCAAGTACAAAAAGCAAAAAGAAAAGTCATGCTGCCTCAGGGAGAAGTTGATGTATCACAAAATATACAAAAAACTTCAAACCGCGCAGCAAAAGACCTAAACACACGATATACATTAATGGAAAATAATCTTATAAAACTTGCTTTTGTTGCAAACACACCCGAGAAAAGAAATTTTTATTCACATGCAATAAGCACCTATAAACCCAAAAACGAAGCTAATCTTAAGATTATTACATCTATTGACAACGCACTTCGTGAAGTAAATAATATTGATGAACTAGCAAAAAAACTTTTTTGCGAGTTTTACAACAGTACCGACATTCAACAAAAACTATCGGATGAAATTTTTTCATCAACAGAATATGAGAATCTTAACTATGAAAATTATATACAAGCCGTTAATGAAACTTTTGAAAGGCTTAACAACATAGACAATAAGCTTAAAAAACACGAATTAAGGCAAAAAATAAAAGATAAGAGCCTGAGTGAAGATGAAAAGCTTAAAATACTTTTCAAACAATTTGAAGCAAACAGAATGGAGACACCTTAATGAGCAGAAAAAGAAGTTCCGATGATTCAGTTATAAGCGTAGTTGATAAAAACACCGACATGATTGCAGATGATAACTATTTTGACGCTGCAGGACTTGAAACGGATAATATCAGCAACATTATAAGCAGTCATGGCGTGAGCACAATTGATGCCAACTTGACAGGCAGATTCTATGATAAAGAAGACGACGAAGACTCACAAGACGGCGATATCACTCCTCCAAGAGGCATATCTGTTGATGACCCTGTTAGAATGTATTTAAGAGAAATCGGAAGAATAAAACTTCTTACAGCCGATGAAGAAATAGACTTAGCAAGAAAAATCGTTGCAGGCGGAAACCAAGGCGCTATAGCCAAAAGAAAACTCGTACAGGCAAACTTGCGACTTGTTGTTTCTATTGCAAAAAAATACGTAGGTCGCGGCATGCTCTTTTTAGACCTTATTCAAGAAGGCAACTTGGGTCTTATTCGTGCCGCAGAAAAATTTGACCACGAAAGAGGTTATAAATTTTCTACCTATGCAACTTGGTGGATAAGACAAGCTATAACCCGTGCCATTGCCGATCAGGCAAGGACGATAAGAATCCCTGTGCATATGGTTGAAACAATTAATAAACTTAAAAAAGTTACAAGAAAACTCGCTCAAGAATTAGCAAGAAAACCCACCGAAGAAGAACTGTCGGTTGAGATGGGCATATCTATCAATAAATTAAGAGAAATCATTAAAGTAGCTCAAGAGCCTCTTTCTCTTGAAACTCCTATAGGCAAAGAAGAAGATTCTCGCCTCGGTGATTTTATTGAAGATAAAGACGCCGATGCTCCCGTTAAAACTGTAGCTCATGAACTTTTAAGAGAAGATTTGGCTGAAGTTTTAGGAAGCCTTTCAGCTCGCGAAAGAGATGTTCTAAGACTGCGTTTTGGCATGGACGATGGCAGACAAAGAACCTTAGAAGAAGTAGGGCAGCTCTTTGGCGTAACTCGTGAGCGTATAAGACAAATTGAAGCAAAGGCACTTAGAAAACTAAGACACCCCAACCGCTCAAAAAGACTTAAAGAATACATCGAAGTATAAAATTAAACGGGTCATATGACCCGTTTTTTAATATTTGTTTACAAAAAGTAAATATTTTCTCTTAAAAAATTTTTATAAAATTACAAGAATCTAAAGAGAGAGGATTTTATCATGTCAACAAACGGTGTTTACGGACAAATGCAGGCTTGGCTAAACAAACATGGCGAGAATACAAGCAACTATGCAAGCGCTATGGATAATATTGAAAAGCAACTGAGTGAAATATCCGAAAAACTCCAAGGCAGCTTAAGCGGAACAGAAAAGAGTGAAATATCCTCTAAGCTTGATGATTTAGAAATAGAACAACTCCAAGCAAAACTTGACTACCTTAAGGGCGAAAAAGAAACCGGTAATAAATTCAACTTCATGGAAGGGGACTATGACCCGAGCGATGCCGAAACTTTTGTCCCAGCGTACGTTGAACAAACAGGCAAACTTGCCCAAGGTGATATGGAAGCTTGGGAAACAGACGGCGAAGAAGGCATAAGCCTTGAAGAATATACAAACGCTCAGCTTGGTGCACCAAATTTAGAAAATATGGAAGAAGAAGAATACAGCGCAGCAAGTGCTTATGCACAAAAATCATTTGAAACTATAGATATAGATGGTGACGGCATACTTGAAAAAAATGAAATGCAAGGATTTTATGCTACTCTTGATAATGCAGACGGCTCGGTTGACGGGCAACTTGAAATAAATGCAATTGGTACTGACCTTACATCTGATAGATTTAAGATGAATATTCAAGCTTTTCAAGCATATCTCAACGAAGAAGAGTAAAATAAAGCAGATATATTTTTAAATATTAAGTTATATTACAAATATAGTTAAGTTTTGTAACAAAAAAGCAATTTTACTGAAGATTGGCTCAATAAATTACGTTTTATATAATAGGTATATAAAACAAAATTGCGAGGCAACTATGAGCTACACCATTCAAAGCGGCGACACACTCTGGAAAATTGCAACCGAACAATGCGGTGCAACAGGTAATGATATTCAAAAAACAATTAACGAGATTGCTCAGCTAAATAATATCGAAAACCCAAATTTGATTTTCACAGGTAAAAATTTAAAACTGCCCGGAGACACATTTCAGCCCTCAGGCGGAGCACAACCTGCCCAAGAAAATACACAAAAAGCTGCCAGCGGTGTAGCTCCGGCAGATAACGAAGAAGGTACACAAGGTAACGACTTTAAAGAAAATAACAACAAAATATTTGAAGAATTTGAAAAATGGAGAAAAGCCTACGCTGATGCTATGGAAGCATATGAAAAAGACGGCAACCAAGAAGCACTTGATGAAGCGTTGTCTTCTATCGGCGGAAAAAGCTTCGACTTCAACAAAGACGATAATTACCAAGAAAACCTGAAAAGCATCGCAAACGGTATGTTTAAATCACTAAGCAATGAAAATGGTATCACTTACGATGCTTTCTTAAACTGGTATAGCCAAGGAATAACTTCAAGCGAACAACAAGTACTTTCTGAAAATCAAGACAGATTCAGAGAAGCGTTTGATAAATTAGATGCCAACGGCAACTCCGTTCTTGATTCTGATGAAGTCGAAGATATGTTTGAAGCATTTGATAAAATGGACAAAACAATTGATGGTATGATATCAAATGAACAAATTACCGACCCAAACAGAATGACAAAAGATAAATTCTAAAAAGCGGTTTGAAACCGCTTTTTTTATGCGCAATATTGTTGTATAATGCGTCTATGAAAGAAAATAAAGCAAGGTTGTATGTAATAACAGGTCCCTCAGGCGTTGGCAAAGGGACTGTTTTGAATAAATTTTTTGAACATAATAAAGATAACATTATATACTCGATATCCGCTACCACTCGCGCCCCAAGGCCTCAAGAAAAAGACGGGGTAAACTATTTTTTTATAACAAAAGAAGAATTTGAAAGAGAAATAGAAAACGGAGATTTTCTAGAGTGGGCAAAGTATTCGGACAACTACTACGGCACAAAAAAAAGTTTTGTACTAAAATGCCTGAATGAAGGCAAAAGCGTGGTATTAGAAATAGAAGCACAAGGCGCTAAAAAAGTTATGAAAGAATACCCCGAGTGCGTGTCGATTTTTATAACTCCGCCAAATTTAGACGAACTTGAAAAACGCCTTAGGGGTAGAAAAACAGAAACGGAAGATGCTATTCAAAAACGCCTTGAAGCGGTTAAAAGAGAGCTTGAAGAGTCTAAAAACTACAAATACTTAATTGTAAACGATAAAGTAGATGAGGCTTTTAATCAGCTGCAGCAAATCTATGAGAAAGAAAGTGCCCTATGAAAAACATTCTCATCGGTATATCTTCATCTATTGCAGCGTATAAAATCTTAGAACTTATAAGGATGTTCAAAAGAGCAGATTACAATGTAAAAGTCGTCGCAACTCCAAGCGCTCTTAACTTTGTTACTCCTTTAAGCATAGAAACGCTCAGCAATAACAAACTGTACGTTTCACAATTTGACCCGCGCGACTCTGTTGAGCACATAAGCCTTTGTAATTGGGCGGATGCATTTATATTAGCCCCCTTAAGTGCAAACACCTTGAGTAAAATCGCTAACGGCATTTGCGATAACCTTTTAACTTCCGTATTTTGCGCATATTTGGGACACGAAAAACCGATAATTCTAGCCCCTGCAATGAATACAGGCATGTGGGAAAATCCTTTTGTACAGGAAAATTTAAAAAAACTATCCGATTGCGGCTGCAAAATCCTTGAACCCGAGAGCGGTTTTCTTGCCTGCGGCACGGAAGATAAGGGCAGGTTGTGCTCACTTGATAAAATATTTAACTCCGTTAATGAAAATAAACCCCTAAGAGGCAAAAAAGTCGTAATAACAGCAGGCGGCACAAAAGAACCTATTGACCCTGTAAGGTATATTACAAACTCATCATCCGGCAAAATGGGTCTTGCACTTAGCGATTGCGCTTATAATTTAGGGGCGGATGTTACTCTTGTTTCAACTTTTGCAGTTGAAAAACCCTATAAAACAGTCCTTGCACAGAGTTGCGATGATATGCTTAATAAAACAAGGGAATATTTCATAAAAGAGACTGCGGATTATCTTATTATGGCAGCTGCGGTGAGCGATTTTAAAGTAAAAAATTATTCAAATTCAAAAATCTCAAAAAAAGAAACAGGACAAACTCTGACACTTGAACTTGTTCAAAATCCTGATATATTAAAGACAATGTGCCAAGAAAAAAAAGAAAATCAAAAAGTAATAGGTTTTTGCCTTTCAAGCGAAAATGTCGTTGAGAATGCAAAAGAAAAAATAAAAAATAAAGGGTGCGATTTTATAGTTGCAAATGAGGCAAAAACAGCACTTGGCAGCGATGAAAACGAAGTTTGGATAATAGATAAAAAAGATAACATTCAAAAAATAGAAAAAACAACCAAAAATAATGTAGCGCTTGCAATTTTGGAGAATTTATATGATTAAAACGGATGAAATCATTTCAAAAATCGAAAAGTACGCCTCCCCCGACCTTGCAGAAAGCTGGGACAATACGGGTTGGCAGATTAATCTTCATCATGATTACACAAACCGCGTACTTGTAGCACTTTCTTTTACGAAAGAAGTCCTTGAGCAAGCAATAACAAACGATTGCGACCTTATAATAACTCACCATCCGCCAATTTTTCATAAATTAAATAAAATAGACAACAACATACTAATTCAAGCTATTAAGCACAATATCTGTGTTTATAGCGCGCACACAAACCTTGATAAAACATACGGCTCTACAACCGACGCACTTTGCGGCGTTTTGGGTCTTAAAAATCTTGTAACAGTTAATGATTACATTAAAATCTCACACCTAAAAGATGAAATAGCACTTGATGAGTTCGTTTTAGGCGTTAAGCAATCGCTTAATTCAGACAGGATTAAACTTATTAACCCAAACGGCGTTCAAACAGTCAGAAATGTAGCAATAAGTGCAGGAGCGGGCGGCGGATTTATTGAGGCGCTGAGCGACTATGACATTGACCTGTATATTACAGGCGATGTAAAATTCCATGCAGCGCTTGAAGTTGAGGGCTTTGCCGTGGCTGATATAGGACACTTTGAATCAGAACTTCCTGTACTGCCTCTAATTCAAGGGCTGATTGCAAAAACAGGAGTAGAAACAATAATTGCGCGCGAACAAGTGCCATGGGTTTATATTTAAGGAGAAAAAATGCCGCTTAGATTTTTAACATCGGGAGAATCGCACGGACAGTGCCTAAATGCCATAATAGAGGGTATTGGAGCTAATTTTAAACTTGATTTTGACTTTATAAACTCGGAACTTAAAGCCCGTCAAGGCGGCTTAGGACGCGGCGGCAGAATGAAAATAGAAAACGACACCATTCATTTTAACTCGGGCGTAAGGTTTTCTAAAACCACGGGTGCTCCGATTTGTCTTGAAATAAAAAATCGCGACTGGCAAAACTGGCTCATACCAATGAGTGTAGAAGAACTTGATATAAATTCGCTAACCCAAGAAGAAAAAGAACTCCTTGAGTCTAAAAAAATCGAGCACGTACGCCCCGGGCATGCTGATTTTGCAGGAGCAGTCAAATACGGCCAAAAAGACATAAGAAACATACTTGAGCGCTCAAGCGCAAGAGAAACAACAACAAGGGTGGCAGTCGGTGCAATATGCCAAAATATTTTAAAAAACTTTGGTATAACCTTTCAAGCGCGCGTCATATCCATTGGCGGGGAATATGACCCAAATAACTATGAACAAAAAGTAAAAGAAGCGCAAACAGAGGGCGAGAGCCTTGGCGGAAATGTTGAAATAACAATAAAAAATCTCCCCGTAGGGCTTGGAAGCCATGTCCAGTGGGACAGAAGACTTGACGGCAGATTAGCACAAGCCGTTATGAGCACCCCTGCGATAAAATCCGTTGAAATAGGCCTTGGCTCAGATTGTGCTGATAAAAAAGGTTCACAAGTGCACGATGAAATTTTTTCTGACGGAGAAAAAATTTACAGAAAAACCAATAACTCTGGCGGCATTGAAGGCGGGATGACAAACGGGGAAGATATAGTCATAAAAGCCTCAATGAAACCTATCCCCACAATGAAAAAAGCTCTAAATTCCATAAATATTAATACAAATGAGGCGGTATCAGCCCACTTTGAGCGTGCCGACACCTGTGCGGTAGACGCCTGTGCAACGGTTGTAAAAAATATGTGCGCCATTGTTATTTTAGACGCATTTTTTGAAAAATTCGGCTGCGACAACTTTAATGAAATAAAAAAGAATTTTGAAAACAATGCAACAAAAATCTAAAAACATAATTTTAACAGGTATGATGGGTTCGGGCAAAACAAGCGTCGGGCTTGAGCTTGCAAAAATTCTCGAGTGTGATTTTTTTGACCTTGATGAAATAATTGAAAAAAAGTATGGCAAAATAACACAAATTTTTAAAGACAAAGGCGAAAATTACTTTAGAGAAATCGAAACTTCAGAGCTAAAAAATTTTAAAAACAACGGAGCTTTTGTTCTCTCGACAGGGGGCGGGGCAGTACTAAAGGAAGAAAATCTTGAAATTTTAAAGTCGCTGGGAGAGGTCTTTTACCTAAGCGCAGATATTCATACAATATATGACAGGGTAAAAGAACAAACCCAAAGGCCGCTTTTAAACACAAAAGACCCCAAAAAAACAATTGAGGATATTTTATCTTCAAGACTTGAAAAGTATGAAAAGTCAGGCGAAAAGATAGTTACGGACAACAAAAATATTGAGCAAATTGCACGGGAGATTTATGAAAAAATTATGCGTTAATTTAAAAAAAGAAATTGATACTTCATATCCTATAGTAATTGAAAACAACATTTTAAAAAATATTGAAAGCTATCTTGAAGATAGGAGATATTTTCTTGTCACAAACAATAAAGTCGCAAAAATATACAGTGATTTTTTAAAAAAATTTGATAAAAAAAATACAATAATCATTAAAGACGGTGAAAAATATAAAAACCTAAAAACAATAGAATATATTTTAAACAAACTGCTAGATAATAAAATTGAGCGAAAAGACTGCATTATAGCCTTTGGCGGAGGCGTTATAGGTGATATGGCGGGCTTTTGCGCTTCAAGCGTTCTAAGAGGAGTGGATTTTATTCAAATTCCAACTACTCTTTTATCTCAAGTAGATTCCTCGGTGGGCGGCAAAACAGGCTTTAACGACAAACACGGCAAAAACCTTATAGGCGCATTTTTACAGCCAAAAAAAGTTCTTATTGACCCGACAACACTAAACACTCTCTCTTACAATGATTTTCAAAGCGGTATGGGTGAAGTTATAAAATACGCTTTTATTGAAAACAGCTGCGGAGCAAAAAAGTTTTTCAATCTTTTTGATACTTTTGAAAAACTAAACCCAAGTACCCTAAAAGATAAAATTGAAGACATAATCTATGCTTGTGTAAGCATTAAAGCGGCAGTTGTAGAGCAGGACGAAAAAGAAAAAGGCCTCAGGGCACTTTTAAACCTCGGCCACACATACGCTCATGCTATAGAAAAACTCACAAACTACAAAACGCCCCACGGTCAAGCGGTAGCACAAGGTATCAAAATGGCACTTAAAGCATCGCTGTTGAGAAACTTCATTGACGAAACTTACTACAACTACGGCGTCTCAACTATCGACAAATACAATCTTGCGCCAAAAAGCGTAAAATTGAACCCCAACAAAGCCCTTGAGATTATGAAGTCAGACAAAAAAGTCCGCAACTCAAAGATTAACCTTATACTGCCTCTGACATTTGCTCAAGCAAAATCCTTTGACGATACAGACGAGCTTTTGATAAAAGAGACTCTGACTTAGCGGCATTACCGAGTCTGTCCATTACATCGGCCGCATCTTCATAATTTTGAGCAAGTATTTCATAAGTTTCTAAATCAGGGTTAAAAGAATTTATTGCTTTGACTGCATTTTTATAATTTTCAAGCGCCATAGCGTCTTCGCCTATGTATTCGTAGTTCTTTGCAGCACTTGAGTATGTTTGAGACAAAAGAAGTGAGTTATTTGACTCTTTTGCAGCCTCAACAGATAACTCGGTGAGCATTTGAGTATTTTCAACATCAAATCTGCCTGCGTAAACTGACGCCATTTCAGAGAGGATTTTTGTCTGCGCACGCAAATTATCCGCCTCACCGCCATAGGCAACAGCGTCTTGATAATGCTCTATTGCAGGCTCAAATTCAACATAATCATCATAAATTCTTGCCATTTTGACATGTGCTTGAAGTTTTAAGTTATTATCATCACACTTTGTAGCCTCATAAAAATCACGAAGCGCGTAGTTTACATAGTCATAATCATCAAAAATCTTACCGCGCTCAAAGTGAAGTGCAGCGCGAAGGTTTTTGTTTGTCTCGGGAGTAACTTCACCAAGTGCGTCATTTAGTGTTTCAAGCGCTGCAGCGGGGTCATCTTCAAGAGTTAAAAGAGTTTTTGCCTCTTTGAGAGATTTTGAGATAATTCTATCATGCTCTGTAGTTATATATTGAGGTTTTTTAGGCTTTGTATCTTCAAGCGTAACAGTTTCAATCTGCTCTTGCTGCTCAAGAAAAGCACTAACGGGCTCAGGTTCAGCTGGTACTGAAGTTTGCTCAATAGCACTAACCGGTGCAAAATCATCCTCTTCAACTTCTTCTATCACAGGCTGAGCTGATATTTGAGGTTCTCTTCTAACTACAAAATCAGGAAGTGTGTACTGCTGTTCGGGTTCTTTTTGTACATCTTGTTTAACTTCAATCTGAACAGGTGCGGTTTCTTGTTCTTTTATTTCTCTTGCAAAAGGTTGAATCTGTTCAAACTTATTCTGAATATTTTCTTGCTCAACAGGCGCGGCAGACTCTTTTGGTTTTTGTTTTTTCTTATCGGGAATATCAAGTTGAAAATCAGGGTTAATATGTGTAGGGTCAGCTTTTAGTTCAATATTTTGCATAAATAAAGCATCAATCCACCCCTCAACCACTCTTGAGGGTTTATTTAAGCTTTTTGCAATATATTCATCGGAAATTTTTGAAGCGTTTTTTAAGTTAGAAACAATAATATCTCTTGAGGGGCTTGCTTTTTGGGATTCTTTTTCAACAAGAGATAAATAGGAGCTAACTTCCTGAGAAATATCATCAGGAGCGTTAATAGCAAGAATTGTGCTTTTAAAATCGGTTACAATTTGAGAGATGTTAATTGTATTTTTTGTATAATCAATAGCAACTTTTGCTCCGTTTGGAAACTGTCTGCTATTGCCCGAGCTTCCTTGTTCGTATGAAACAGGAGCTTGCTGCTCTTGGTTTTGAGCATCAGAAGTTTGAGAGGCATAATTTTGCCTCGGGTTTCTATATGTTATATTTATAGGATTAATTGAATTGTACAAAAGTATATCCCCGATTTTATCTTGAACCCTGATACTCCCATTAATAGTATAGAAGAAGAGTATTTTATAGTGTTCATACAAACGACCGAAATATATGGAGCAACAATTACAATTTAATAAAATTCTTTTAAATTTCAAGCATGGGATATAAATTTTTGTTAAAATATTTTGTGAAATTCATATACTTATTGCATAATATTAGTAAAAAAGAGGATATTTAAAATGGCAGAATATGTTTTTAAAATGAAAAAAGGTGAAGTTGAAATCGAACTTTCATCTGATGATGCGGAATTTGTTGAGCAACAACTCGCAAAATGGCGTGAAGAAATACTTAAAAAACAAGGATAGAAACAAATGAGCATATATCGCCTTAGAGTAAAATGCAACAACGCACAGGTTGAGGTTGTTGCCAAAAACGGCACTATACTTGCAAGAGAGATGGACAGGTATCTTGAGAGTTTTTTGGGCAGAAAAATAAGCACCCAATATGAGCCTGTGCAGCAAAATTATTACCAACAACAAACACAACATAGTGAACCCCGCATGGAGGAATTCAGCCTGAATCAACAACCTCAACATCAGGAGTATCATCAGGCGCAAGGCAATACATGCAGTCAGATTCCGGCTTTAAATGAATTTATAGCGTCAAACAAAAGCTATGACGCCTTTTCGGAGTTTATTATAAGCGCTTATTATATGAAAAAAGTTCTCAACCAAGAGTTTTTTACCCTAAAAATGCTTAACTCCAAGTTTTATCCCGCAACAGGAAGTTTAGTTGACCTATCTATGGTTGAAGACGCTAAAAACAGAGGGTTTTTAAGCTCATGGGAAGACGAGGGAGCAACCAAGTACACTCTTAATGATGAGGGCGAAACTTATTTTATAAACCGACTGCGCGGGTAGTAGATGAACATAATTTGGCTGGCTTTAATAATCATTTCTTTTGTTTTTGCCGCTATTTACGGCAGAATGGAAGAGGTGGTAAATGCCATGTTAAAATCATCTCAAAGTGCCGTTATGGTGGCTTTTTCCCTTATAGGCATTATGGCTTTTTGGCTCGGTATTGTTAAAATAGCTCAAAAATCAGGACTTATTAATCTTTTTTCAAAAGCCATAAGCCCTGTTATGAGAAAAATTTTTAAGGATACAAAAAAAGATTCTCAAGCGTACTCAAATATTGCTCTTAACTTTAGCGCAAACGCTCTCGGGCTTGCTAATGCCGCTACTCCTTTCGGTATTAAAGCTATGCAGGACTTGCAAAAAGAAAACTCGGGAGATAAAAAAGTTGCAACAAATGCCATGTGTACTCTGCTTGCAATGAATACCGCAGGTTTTCAACTTGTACCGGCGTCAGTGTTGGCTATACTTGTAGCCTCAGGTGCAACAAACGCTGCTGAGATAATTTTACCAACGCTTATTGTTACTTCAATATCTTTTGTAAGTGCAATATTGATTTCAAAAATACTGGAGAGGGTGTTTTAATGAAAGAAGTTTTAAACACAATCTCTGTCTGGATTTTACCTGTTATAATATGTGTAATTTTGCTGCATGGGTTATATAAAAAAATCCCGCTCTATGAAACTTTTTGCGATGGAGCAAAAGAGGGCTTTTGGGTAGCGGTTAAAATTCTTCCCTACCTTGTAGCTATAATGGTTGCGGTATCAATGTTTAGAGCCTCAGGAGCACTTGAGTTTTTGTATGAAATTTTCAAAACTCCTCTTGAAGCGCTAAAAATCCCATCCGACACTCTTGCTTTAATGATAACAAGGTCACTGTCGGGAAGCGCAACGCTTGGTATTTTTAGCGACATTGTAAACAACCACGGCGCAGACTCTTATGCTGCAAAGCTTGCAGCAGTTATAACGGGAAGCTCTGAAACAACTTTTTATGTCATAGCGGTTTACTTTGGCGCAATAGGCATTACAAAGCTAAGACACGCACTTTTAACAGGTGTTCTTGCAGATATGGTAGGAATAGTTTGCGCGGTTATTGTTTCAAGGTTTTTCTTTTATTCATAATAGCCAATGTATGGCAAATTACGCTGAAATTCACAATAGTCAAGTCCGAAGCCTACAATAAACTTATCGCCCACATCATAAGCACTAAAGTCAGGCTTTACAGGGTATTTTCTTGCACATTTTTTGTCAAACATAACAGCAAGTTTGACATCTTTTGCCTTACATTTTGAACGAATAAAGTCTAACAAAAAGTTTAGCGTAAGCCCTGTATCCATAATATCTTCTACTACAAGGACATTTTTACCCTCAAGCGGAGGCAGGGATAAATTTAGTGCAGAAACTTTGCCTGAAGATTTTTGCGCATCACCATAACTAGAGAGGCTTACAAATTCCATTTTTACAGGCATTTTAAGATGTTTTGCAAGCTCGCAAAAAAACATCACCGCTCCCTTTAGCACACAAACTATTGTAAGCTCATTTTCTATGCCATAGTGAGCGTTAATCTCCTCCCCGAGCTCTTTTATTCTTGCTGCAAGTTCACTTTGATTGATTAACACTTTTAATTCTTTATTATCAGACATATCTACTCCGCAACTTTTACCCTGTAACACTCTTTATCTTTATCGGCCTTTGCTTTATTACTTATTTGCAGACCGACTATACACAAAACTTCGTTTCCACAGGTTAATAATAGCAAATTATCACGCTTTTGTCTTGGTATTTTTTCGTTAATTAAGTACTCTTTAAGCTTCATTTTACCTTTTTGCATACCATAAGGGCAGAAAATATCCCCCTCGCGCCTTGTCCTTAAAATAATATCTTTGCTAAAATCAAGACTCAGATATTTATATCCTTGAGAATTTTTAAAATCATCGGGCAAATCAGTTTTTTCAATGACAACAGTTTTATTTGCGATATTATACACACCTTCTTTTTTTATTAAAATCTCATCGGTGCATTTTTTCTCTTTTTTGCTTTTAAAAATCCAACCCTCCGAAACCTCAAGAAAAAGTTCAGAGTTAACAGATTTTTTACCTTTTTTAGACATCACAAAGTCAACGTAGGATTTAACTCTTTTAAAATCACGATATTTTAGCTCGTCAGCCAGAAAATCATTCATAACTTCAAGTTTTAGCGCCTCACTTAACAAGAGAAATTTTTCAAGATTAATTTTATTGTTTTTGCAAATATCGCTTTTAGTCTTATTCAATGCATCTGAAATAATCTCGGACTGGAGTTTTGAGAGATTTGATAAATTACAAAGAGAATTTATTACATCAGGGTTAATTTTTTGCGCAAGGGGCAAAAGCTCTTTTCTTATAAGGTTTCTTGAATACTTTATATCATCGTTTGAGCTGTCATTAACGTATTGTAAATTATTTTCTTTAGCGTAGAGTTCAATTTCTTGCCTTGTAACATCGAGCAAGGGTCTGTAGAAAATATCTCTCCTCTCACTTATAGCGCAAAGGCCTTTAATGCCGGTGCCCTTAATTATCCTATAGAGCAGGGTTTCTGCGTTATCGTTTTTATTGTGCGCAAGCATTATAAAATTTGAATTAAACTTTTTAGCACATTTTTCAAAAAAATCATACCTTGCTATTCTGGCTGAATCTTCAGTTTTTTTAACATCACTGCTTAATTTTTCGCTATAAAATTCAAGTCCTGATTTTTTTGCAAATTCTCTTGAAAAATTTTCATCACGCAAAGACTCTTCACCTCGCCAGTTGTGATTAAGATGTATTACTACAGGTTTTTGAGGCAAAAGTTTTGCAAGAATATGCGTCATTACAACACTATCGCAGCCGCCAGATAAGGCACACAAGACATTGCCCGTGACATTATATTGATTAAGAAAATTTTGAACTTTTAAAATAATCTCACTCACCGCAGGCCTCGCAAGCATTTTTTACAAGCTCTGATGCAATTTTGAAAGCTTCATCTTGGTTTTTATCTTGAACGGATTTTCTTGCATAAGTTCCAAAAGCAAGTGCCAGAGGCAAGATAGAAAACTTGGCGCAGAGGTCTTTTGTATGAGCATTTATACCGCCGCTTAAAATTATTTTCTTCTCGTCAATTCCTAAATCCTTTAAAGCAAGAGCAAAAGCAACGCTTTCAAGACTTGATGAAAAATCACAAGAACCCCCGTTCATAGATTTTCCATCCGCTTGAACAAAAAAGTCACTGTTGTCTTTTAAAATTTCTTTTGCCTGATTAATAAGTTTAAAAGCCTCATCGGTTGAGTAATTTTTCCTCGATATACAGAGGCTTATTGCGCCTTTATATCTTTTGGCGATTTTACTTAAAAGCTTTAGGACTTCTTTTCTGTTTGCAACGCTTGAGTGCAGTTCAATACAATCTATTTTTTCGTTATTTTTTATTAGTTTTTTAAGCTCTTTAAAATAATCTGTTTTATCGTAAAGCTTTATTGCACCATGGGAGCATTTTTTCTTGCATATGCCGCAACCGATGCATTTTTTCTCATCAACAATTAAGTTGCAAATAGCGCCTTGCGGACAGATCTTTTGACACTTTAGACATTTTTTGCATTTTTGAGTTAGAATTTTTGCCTTTTTACCGTGAACATCCCCCTCAACAGGTACTGACACACAGTATTTAAAATCATCAGGATTAAAGCTTGAACCTATAAGAGCATTATGCAAAACAGGCAACATAAAAGGTGACACATCAAACATCCAAGCCCCTGCTTGAGCATAGAGCTTTGCAAGGGCTTCGATGTTTTTTATATCTGAATTTCCTAATCCGAAAATAAGTTTAAACATTAAACGGGCAGGTCACCTTTAACATCAGCTACCGCAGCACCATCCAGTTCAAACACTTTGCAAAGAGCGATAACTGCTTCTTTTGCATGGCATTTTTCCACAAGACAGCTGATTTTTATTTCAGATGTAGAAATCATTTTAATGTTTATGCCAAGCTCAGCAAGAGTTTCAAACATTTGAGCAGCGATACCGGGACGGTCAATCATGCCTGCGCCTACGATAGAAACTTTCGCAATGTCTTCATCAAGGTGAATATTGCTTGGGTTCATTGTCTTTTTAATTTCAGGTGCAACTTCTTCAAATTTTGCCACATCACCTTTATCAATTGTAAATGCGATATCATTAGTGTTACCGACACTTCTTGCATAAGATTGAATAATCATATCAACACTAAGACCGCTATTTGCAAGCAAAGTAAAGAGCTTGCCTGCGTTACCCGGTTTATCGGGAACATCACAGATTACTATTCTTACTTGCGAGCTGTCACATGCAAGACCTGTAACGGGTTTATGTAATTCCATTTTATCTACTCCTATTATTAATGTTCCTAAATCATCAAGTTTAAAAGAGCTTCTAACTCTCATCGGCACACCGCAAAGCTTTGCCGTTTCAACAGAGCGGGGGTGAAGAACATTTGCACCGACTCTTGCAAGTTCAAGCATTTCTTCATAAGAAATAACTTTAAGCTTTTGAGCAGTAGGTACAACCCTTGGGTCAGTAGTATAAACACCCTCAACATCAGAGTAAATGTCGCATCTGTCAGCATTGAAAGCAGCGGCAAGAGCAACGGCCGATGTATCAGAGCCGCCTCTTCCCAGTGTTGTAATCTCGCCGTCATCTGTTATACCTTGAAAACCTGCGATGATGACTATTTCATCGTTATCAAGGTGTTTTTTAACTCTTTGATGTTTTATATCAACAATTCTTGCTCTTCCGTGGTTTGGTTCAGTCATTATACCAACTTGCATAGCATTTAAGCTTATTGCCTTATGGCCTTTTTCATTAATTGCCATAGCAAGTAATGACATAGAAACCTGCTCCCCGGTAGATAGAAGCATATCCATTTCCCTATCCGGAGGGGTTGTTGTTATTTCTTTTGAAAGTTTAATAAGGTTATCTGTTGTATGTCCCATAGCAGAAACAACAACTATAACTTTGTTGCCGTTTAATTTCTCTCTAATAACCGCGTCGGCTACGTTTTTGATTTTTTCGGCGTCAGCAACGGATGTACCGCCGAACTTTTGAACTACAATTCCCATTTTTTAACCTTCACTATCTTTGTTGTCGTGCTTCTTTTGATATTCATCCTTTACTTTTTGAACCCACGAATCTTCCCCGTGAGTACTTAATATCTTATCACAAACCTCGATTATTTGGTCAAGCAAATAATTATTTTGCTCCATTTCTTCAATTTTAAGATAAGCAAGGAGGTTTAACATCATAAATTCTTTTTTATCACCGTGAGTTTCTTTGTATTTTTCAAGCTCATTCATTGCCTCTTTTGGCTTGTTTGTTTTTATCATACATTCAATAAGTGCAAATTTTGCAGAAAGAAAGTCAGGATTAACCTCAAGCACTTCTTCAAATTTTTCCCTTGCGTCATAAACACTGTTTTCTTTAAGAAGTATTATAGCGTACGCCATAATTACATCAGGATTTTTCTTATCAATCATATAAGCGCTTCTTGCCTTCCTTAAGGCAAGTGCGCTATCGCCTATTTGAGAATACGCATTTGCAAGATTTAGAAGAGCGCCTGTGTTTTTATCATCATACTCAACGGTTTTTTCCCAGTATTTTATTGCTTTATGCGCATCACCCTTTAGATGATATGCGTTTGCAATATTAAAATACATATGCGTAAGCTTAGCGTCATGCGCTATAGCGTTTTTGTAACATTCAATTGCCTCATCAAATCTTGAATCTTTTAAATACAATTGCCCTAAATTAAACATAGAGACCGTATGGTTAGGATTTAGCTCAAGCGTACGCTTAAGCACCCCATATGCTTCCTCTCTTAAATCAAGTTTTAAATAAGAAAGAGATAAAGCATAGTAAGCGGCAAAGTTATTACTATCAAGTTCAATTGCTTTTTTAAGAATATCTATAGCCTCTTGCCACATATCAAAAGCCTGATAAGCAACGGCATTTGAATATAAAAGCTGATAGGAAACAAGTCCTGCTTTTTTTGCTTCTTCGTAAGTTTTAAAGCACTCGTCTTTATCTTTTTGCGCCATATAACTTTCAGCTATTATTATATAGTTTTCTATTTTTGTAGGGCTGGCGCTTTTTGACTTTTTAGCAAAGTTTAGCGCAAGTTCAAAATTTTGAACCTGATAGTAGCAAAAAGCAAGGTGGTAAAGAGCTTCAGAGTGAAAAGGCGAGATTGAGATAACGAGTTTAAATTTTCTTATCGCCTCTTCAAAATCCCTCATTTGAGAATATAAAATACCCGATAAAAATACGCTCTGCGGCTCTTGAGGGTTAAAAGCGTAAGCGTTTTTAAAACTGCTTATCGCGTTTTCAACTTCACCTATTTTAGCAAAGAATATTCCTTGATTTAAGTAAGTTTGAAAACTTCTCGGGTCATATTTTAAAGAGAGCTTAAAAGCTTTTTTAGCCTCTTTTATGTTATCCGTTTCACCGTAAGCGCTGCCTAAAAGCGCCCAAGCTTTTGCACAGGTGTCATCTATTCTTATAGCTTTTTTAAAAAATTCAATCGCTTGAGTAAAATCAGCCTTTTTGGCGCACATTATTCCAAGGTTAACAAAGGCATCGGGAGTAGAGTTAACCATATTGGCACTCAGCTCAAATTTTTCAAGCGCCTCTTTAGTGTTACCCTCCTGCGCAAGCTGCATACCCCAGTTCACATAAGCATGTGAAGGCAGGGAAACCTCTTTTCCTACAGCCTTGTAATCATTAACAATAGTGTTAAATTTATTTACCTGTTTTGCTATTTTTTGAAAAAACTTAAGCATTAAAATAATTTTACTATGAATTTAAAAGTGTATCAACAACCTCGCGAAAAGCCCCGTCACCGCCTGAGTTTTGAGTAATTTGAATACCCTCTTTTACTTTTACTATGGGATTAGCGTTTTTTGGAGCAATTTTGTATTTAACGCAGTCAAAAGCTGCTATGTCATTTATATCATCACCAATGTATAAAACTTCATCGTATGAAAGAGAGTATTTTTCCATAATCTCGCTTAATACAATACCCTTTTGACGAACACCGCCATGGATTTCATCTATATTAAATTTATTTTTAAAATAATTCAGTATATTTGAAGTCTCACCTGAAATAATCGCAAATTTATAACCTGCCTTTATGAGTCTTGAAACACCCATAATATCTGAGAAATTTATTTTTTTAACCTGTTTTAAATCCTCATCAATATACACTGACCCATCGGTAAATACTCCGTCAAAATCTGAGGCAACAAGTTTTATATCTTTTGATAAATTTAACATTGTACGGTTTTCTTTCTTCTTAATTTCTTAATTATTGGCAATTCTGACTCATAGACAACCTTTTTGCCATCCCCTTTTATGGTATTTAAAAGCCTTATATCACGGACAAGCCTCCTTAGCCCCTCAGGCTCAAGGCTTGCAGGATGGTCTGAACCCCATAGGGTTCTATCTGTTGTTATATGTCTTTCAACAACACAAGCGCCCATGGAGGCAGCAAGTACCGAGGGGAAAACACCCTTTTCATGCCCGCTATAACCTATAGGGCAAGAATATTTTTCAATATAGTTTGGGATAACATTTAAGTTTAGTTCAGATTCTTGGCTTGGATAAGTTGAAGTGCAATGCAGCAAAACTAAATTATCCTGCCCAAGAATATCTATCGCATGGTCAATTTCAGCTTGTGTGCTCATACCGGTAGCAAGCAAAATCGGTCTTCCCTTGCTTTTTGTGTGCAAAAGCAAATCATCATCAGTTAAAGAGGCAGATGAGATTTTATAACAAGGGGGGTTAAATTGCTCTATAAAATCAACCGAAGCTTCATCCCAACAAGAAGCAAACCATAAGACGCCAAGCTTTTTACAATATTTATCGATTTCACTGTACTCACTTAGTCCAAACTCCAGACCGCGCTTTAAATCACCGTTCGTTTCACCAAAGGGATTGGGTCGCTCCATTTCAAGTTCGTGTTTTGTGTAGACTACATCGACCGTTCTTTTTTGAAATTTTACCGCATCAGCTCCCAAATCATGCGCCATCTTGATTAGCTTTTTTGCAAGGTCAATATCACCGTTATGATTTATACCTATTTCAGCTATAATGAAGCAATGAGTCGGGTCGCCAACATTATATTTTCCTATTTTAACAGTCTTTTTCATCTTCAAACTCCATATCATCAGGCAAAGTCTTTGAGTACTCGAGCAGTTCTTGCTCGCTAAATTCTCTTAAAAGAGTTATTTGATTTTCTGTTGCGCCAAGCATTAAGGTTTTACCGTTAACTAAAACTACGTATATATTTTTTCCTCTGCCTAAAGGCATAGAAGATAGGATATTTACCTTATTTAGAGATGAATTTTTTAGTGCTTTTTTATTAATTTTAGAGCCCACACCTATTAGTTTTTGGTAGATAAAGCCCGTCAAATAAATCAAAAATATGACAAAAATCAAACCAAAAATCATAGTAAAGTAATTTGGTTCATATGTGTCGTGTTTTAGAACTTCCTGCAGTTCTGTGCCTGCATATGGGCCTTCTTGCGCCGTTGCTGCAAGACTTGTAAAAAAAAGAAAAAATAAAGACAAAAGAGTTTTAATTTTTTTATCTCCTAAAATTTGAACCTATAACATCTGAAATAAAAGGCAGGTAGGGATATCTTCCAAAAAAAGAAAATATTGCAAGATAACAGATTACTAAAAATACAACAAGACCCCAGAGCGAGTATCCAAAGTAAATTGGAGTACCTGCAAAAAACATTGCAAAATCATTAATCAGCTTGCCCAAAAAAGGAACGGCACTCAATAGCCCCATAACAATTGAGCAGAAAAGCGAAAGTATATAGATAAATACTGCAAAAAATATCGACTGGTATATGTTATATGAACAAAAAGACGACATTTGGTTTTTAGTTACATAGCAGACTATAATCCATACAACACCCGCCATACCAAAAGTAAGATATGACAGAGCACTTATAATACGTTCAATCAACTGAACTCCGATACCGCCCGAGCGCATTATGCCACCTTTTTCATAATAAAGTTATTTGCAACATCGATATATATAAGCTTAATTTCAAGATTGGCAGGGTCTTCTTTCATAGCAAGCCTGTAGTACTTGGCTGCATTTTTAATATCATCGAGCATCATATAAGCATTTGCCATAAGTACGTAGATTTTTGTTTTATCAACTGCAAGCTTAAGTGCACTTTCATAAAGTGAAATTGCTTCAGAGTAGCGTTTTTCACCAATTAAAATATTGGCCAAAAGAAGATAGGCGTTTGGCTTAGATACATCTAATTCAATAGCGTGTTTAAAGAGCATGATAGCTCTGTCTAAATCCCCTGAATCAGCAACCGCTATTGCCCAGCAAACCCAAGCAGGGTAATAGTTCGGGTCAATTTGAGTTGTTCTTTCAAAGTACTTTGCAGCCTCATCAAAGTTCTCCATTGAAGCATACGCATTAGCCAGACAAAGACAGGCTTTTTTATCTGAATTATCCATATCATATGCAATTTTATAGTGCTTTGAAGCAAGTTCGAATTCATTAATTTTTTGGTATACATTAGCTAAATTTATTTCATACTCCGCACATTCTGAATTTAAATCAATTGCTTTTTGATAGTATCTTCTTGCCTCTTGGTAATCTTCATTATCCTGATGGAGAAAACCTATTGCGTTATAAACATCAGCCGAGTCAGGTTTGATTTCAAGAGCATTATTATAGTATCTTAGTGCATTTGCAAAACTGCCGATTTCAGCATAAACATTGCCTAAGTTAAAATTTATCGCAAATGATGAAGGCTCTATTTTATTTGCTTTTAGATAGTTCTCTATAGCTTTTTCGTAATCCTTTTTATAAAAATAAATACTACCCGTGTTTATAAGTGCTTGCACGTCTTGCGGAAATTTTTCCAAAAGTTTTACATAAACATCAAGTGCGTTTTCATAGTCCTCATCCGCTACATAAATATTTGCAAGAGCCCTGTAGTTCTCATCACACTCCGGATTGTTTGCAATTTTTTCTTTTAAATCTTTGATTAAAATTTCTTTGTGCATTTTTATCTCTCTTATTTTTTGTTATATACAGAAGTATTTTCAAAAATGTACCTTGATTGTGCAAGAGCAACGGACTTGAGCGAACATATGCCACCCTGTTCATCGTTAAAAACTCCAATGGCTTTTAGCCTGTTTACGACCAGCTCGTTTAACTCGTCTTTTGAGATAAACAAAGCACACTCTACAGAACAACCGTTGTTACTAAAAGGACATTTTTTCATAGTCAGGATTATACTATATAATTGTTTAATTTAAAATCGTACGTTTTGTTTATTATATAATTTATAATATGAAAATACTTTTTATAATAGACGAACTAGAGTTTAAATATTTTGAGTTTAACAAGCTTGTAACCAACTTTTGGTTAAATGTTGAATTTTTAAAACGCAACCACAGTGTTTATGTTGCAACAAAAAACATGCTAAATGTTTTTGAGACGAGGCCGTGTTGTTTTTGCACAAAAACAGTGTTTAAAGATAATGAACTCTATAAATCAAACGAACTTACAAATACAACCCTTGAAGAGTTTGATACGATATTTTTCCGCCCCGATCCTCCTGTTGATATTAACTATATAAACGCAACTTATATTTTAAGTATGGTTAATCCTAAAAAAACTATTGTTCTAAATTCACCTGACGCCATAAGGAACAAAAACGAAAAACTTTACATAAACGATTTTCCCTCTCTTGCACCAAAAAACATTGTCACATCAGACGTTAAGTTTATAAGAGAATTTTTAAAAGAAAATAAAGAAATAATAATAAAACCGCTTAACCGTTGTTTTTCAAGCGGGGTGTTTTACCTTTGTTATGGGGATAAAAACACAAATACAATAATAAATACCGCAACCGATAACGGCAAAACAATCGTTATGGTTCAAGAATATCTGCCTGAAATTAAAAACGGAGATAAAAGGCTGATATTCATCTGCGGAGAAATCCTTGAGTATTGTGTACAAAAAGTTGCAACAAATGACGATTTTAAATTTAATGAACACTGTGATGCAAATTTAAAATTCGGCTCAATCACACCTGAAGAAAAAGCTATTGAAAATATAATTTCAAAAAAACTTTTAGACGACGGTGTAATAATGGCGGGACTTGATACTATAGGAACAAAAATAATTGAAATAAACATAACCAGCCCATGCTTTTTTATAAAAGAAATTAACTCGCTTTATAAAATTAATCTTGAAAAAATAATAACAGACAAGCTTGAACATTATATCTATAACTCTATAAACCAGCACAGAGAAAGCGTTTTCAGTAATTGTTAACATTTGTAAAACAAATGATATATTATAGCAAAGAAAAAAATTTTTTCGCTTTATACTAGTACCATGAGAATCGAGCATTTAACATCACATTTAAATTTTAATTCTTCGCCTCATATGCAGCGTACAAAAAGCAGAGCATTCAAAGAAGCAGAGAATATTTCTGAGCATAAAAACACAGATAAAAACTTATACAAAAACAGACCCGCTAAAAGTGTAAACTTTAGCGGGTCTGCAAGTTTTGATACCCAAAAAATTATTAAATCAGCCCTTAAGGAACTTGTGGAAGAAGGGGGTAAAGATTTTAAAGGAGTTAAAGACGCCCCACAATGGGCCGTGAATTTCATAAAAAGCGACAAGGTAAATCACGCTCTAAAACTTGTTAAGGACAACGAAGCCTTATTTGAAAATATTATTACAATATTCCTTGCAGGACTTCTAAAACCAATATGCGTACTTGCTATGCCGGGAGCCGAGGAAGAAGACAAGCAAATGGCAGCAACCAAAAACTTTGTAGCCGCCGTTACAGGCTTTGTATTGTCTTCACTAATACTAACTCCAATTTCAAAGAGTGTTAAAAAAGTAACCAAAGATATGTCAAAATTCGGCATTAATCCCGAATACGCCAAATTAATAGACCCTAAATGGGAAGATATTGTTGTCGGTAAAACAAAAGACGGCAAGGACATCATGGGCGGGTACTTGGCTGATGCATATTCAACTTTCTACAAAAAAGTTGCAGACCTTGGAATCACACCAACGAAAGCAAAAATCACTATAACATTTATGCCTTATCTATTAAATGCACTATTTGGCAAGAGAAATAAAGCAAAAGAAGAAGCTGCAAAAACAAATAATTCTCAGCCTATAGGACAAATACAGTTAAATGAAAAAGAGCAGATATTTAAACAATTTGGGGGAGGCATAGTAAAATGAGAATAACTCCCGTAAGTCAATACAAAAAGAATTCAACAAACTTTAATGGTATGGAGTCAAAATACTCTCAAAAGGTAATGGATGTAATAAATTCATCCATTAAGGAATCTTTTTCGGATGTTCTTCCAAAAGCCGGCAAAGACGCAAAAGAAATGGGTAAAGTTTATGACAAAATAACAGATGGAATAGGCCATGTTATCGGGTCAGCAACAAATACAACTTTTTCCAAAAAATGCGTAGAGGCACTTAATCACTTCAAAAAACCGTCAGCCAGAATGGCAGACTTAGCTTCATTTGCAATAACTTTCTTTTATGTAAATAACACAAGAAAATCAGAAAAAATTCCCGAAGAACGTAAAATGCCGCTTATGGTTAATAACATAACAGTAACGGCGGTATCTTCTACAATGGCAGCGCTTATTGACAAAGGAAGCGATGTTTTCCTAGACAGAGTAAAGGGTGCATTTTATCAGGAAAAAGGTAAACAAGTTCTTGATGAAGTAATAAAAAAAGCACCCGAAGTCTTAGAAAAAGGTGAAGACGGCATTAAGGAACTTGGCAAAGATATCCTTAATTCAAAAGAATTTAGAAAAGGTCTTAGGGATTACACAAAACGAGTAGAAAAAGCAAAATCACTAACTATATTCTCTTTCACCGTAAGATTCCTTGTAACCGTCCTTATGGTTCCTGTTGCAGGTAAAATAGTTGAAATAATAAAAGAAAAGACAGGCAGAGCCAAACCCAAAGAAGAAAATAAGGAAGACAAAACCGAAAACAATAAGCCCTCAGAAAATACACAAAATACCCCTGCAACAGAAAAAGAAGACGATGAGGTAAAAACAAAAGTCGACAATGACAAAGACGACGATGACGATGAAAAAGACGACGACAAAGATTAATAAATACTAAGTTTTATAAACATTTAAAGCACAAAAATTCACCAAAATGAGGTTTTTGTGCTTTAATATTTTTCAGTAATAGCATTAAGTTGGAGTATAAACATGATTGTCATTATGGAACCAAAGGCAACCGAAGCACAAATTAATAAGGTTGTCGACTATATCCAGTCAAAAGGTTTAAGAGTTAATATTAACAGGGGTGAGCATCTGACTGTCGTTGCGGTTTTAGGGGATAAAACAAAACTCAGCCAGTCAAATATCAATTCAATTGAAGGCGTTCATGAAGTAAAATTAGTTCAAGAACCTTATAAACTTGTTTCAAGAAGCACAAAAGAAGAAGACACCGTTATAACTTTTAAAAACGGAGTAAAAATCGGCGGACTTGAGCGCCCTGTATTAATGGTTGGCCCCTGCAGCGTTGAAAAGGACTACGATGGACTTCTTAAAGTTGCAAAAGCTGCAAAAGAGATGGGTTGCCAATTTTTAAGAGGCGGTGCTTTTAAACCCAGAACTTCACCCTATGACTTTCAAGGTTTAGAAGAAAAAGGCTTAGAATACCTTGCCCAAGCAAGAAAAGAAACAGGACTTCTTGTTGTAACAGAAATTATGGATACCATGGATATTCCTCTTGTATCAAAATACGCCGATATTTTGCAAGTTGGTGCAAGAAATATGCAAAACTTCAAAATGTTAAAAGCACTGGGTAAAATAGACAAACCCGTTATGATTAAAAGAGGTGCTGCAGCGACTATAAGAGAATTTTTGCTTGCAGCAGAGTATGTTGTTTATAACGGTAATCCAAACGTAATTTTATGCGAAAGAGGTATTAAGGGTATAGATAATGACTATACAAGAAATACTCTTGATATCGCAGCGGTTCCTATTATAAGAAAATACTCGCACTTGCCGATAATTGTTGACCCATCTCATGGTACAGGTAAACGCTACTTAATAGAACCTATGGGCAAAGCAGCGCTAATAGCCGGAGCACACGGTCTTATGATAGAAGTTCACCACGACCCCGACCATGCTTCATCTGACGGTGCTCAAAGCTTGAGTATCGAACAGTTTAGAGAAGTCTCTAAAAAATTAAATAAGTTAATCGGAAGAATTGACTACGATAACAAAAACTTTTAACAATAAGCCCTCACACCAGAGGGCTTATTTATTGAATATCAGGATTTAGATTCAAATAATCATTATAATCCATTCTTTTCCAAGATACATTACCCCTTATCTTTCTTGCGGGAACACCTGCAAGTACAATATTTTCTTCTTCAAATTTTTTATTTACCAAAGACATAGCACCCACAACGGAACCGTCTGAAATTTTTGCACCTTTTAGAATGAGCGAGCGCATAGCAATCCAGACATTGTTTCCGATATAAATATCATCAGGAGGATTTATTAACTCACCCGTATTTTTGTCAAACATAACATGGGCGTCATCATTTCTTATGACAACTTCCCTTGCTATCATGCATTCATTACCTATATGAACAGATTTTGTATTTTTTGCAACAACATTTAAGTCTCTATAGACAGAAAGCCCCGTACCCACTGTTATTTTTCCGCCGTTTGATAAGCCGAATGTTGTTTTTCTTATGTACCTGTGACCTGTTTTTGCTATTGAGATAAAATTATTATCACCTGCTATAGTGATATGTGTTGATTTAAAATTTGAGGGCAGTTCAATTTCTACCGTATTATTATTTCCCTTTATATCAATATATAAACCCTCAAGGGTACTGTAAGGAATTCTAATACCTTCTTTGATTAAAAATATATTGTTGTTTTCGCCTTTAACAACGGTATTTAACATATTTTCCATTTCAAAATTATAACATTTTAAAAACTGCACACATCAATATCTTTATGTATTTTTTATTTGCGTAAATTTTACCCTTGTAATAAAATCTAAATTATGACAATAACTTTTCAAGAACTTGTATTAAATTTATCCAAATATTGGTCAGACTGCGGATGTATTATTCAACAGCCCTATGACATTGAAAAAGGCGCATCCACGATGAATCCTGCAACTTTTTTAAGGTCACTGGGGCCTGAACCGTACAGTGTTGCTATGATTGAACCTTGCAGACGTCCGACAGATGCCAGATACGGCGAAAACCCCAACCGCCTTGGACATTATTTTCAATATCAGGTAATACTTAAACCCTCACCCGATAACGCTCAGGATATCTATTTAAAATCTCTTGAAGCAATTGGAATTGACTTATCTAAACACGATGTAAGATTTGTTGAAGATAACTGGGAAAGCCCCACTTTAGGTGCAGCTGGTGTAGGCTGGGAAGTTTGGCTTGACGGTATGGAAATTACTCAATTTACTTATTTTCAGCAAGTTGGCGGTTTAGAGGTTAAACCTGTAGCGCTTGAAATTACCTACGGCTTAGAGCGTATAGCAATGTATCTGCAAAATGTAAACTCCGTGTATGATGTTATGTGGAATAATAACCTTAAGTACGGCGATATTTATTTGCAAAATGAAATTGAGCAGTCTAAGTATAATTTTGAATACTCAACCCCCGAGAGATTATTCAAAATGTTTGACCTGTGCGAAGCTGAAGCCTTTTCTTCGCTTGAAGCAGGTATAGTACTTCCTGCATATGACTGGGTACTAAAATGCTCCCACACATTTAACCTCCTTGATGCAAGGGGTGTTATAAGCAAAGACGAGAGAGTAAATTACATTAATCGAGTAAGAACCATGGCAGCAGCAGTTGCCAAATTGTATGTACAACAAAGGGAGAGCCTTGGTTTTCCTTTACTTAAAAAGTAGATAGGAAAAATCTTTTAGCATGAGAGAGATTAACAACGACTTGCACGATTTGTGCGAAGAAAAACTTGAGGTCGGAAAAATAGGCGGCTTTGTAAAAAACCTTTTTAAGACCAAAAACCCCGATGAAATGATAGAGGGCGCAAATAAAGGCGGTTTGCAAAAAACCCTTGGCGCATTTGACCTTATTATACTTGGTGTTGGCGCTATAATAGGCTCAGGAATTTTTACCGTTGTAGGTATTGCAGCAGCAGGTTCGCCTGAGAGCGCAGGAGCAGGGCCGGCGTTAGTTGTGTCTATGATTTTAGCCTCTCTTGCATGTGTATTTTCTGCAATGTGCTACAGTGAATTTGCCTCTATGATTCCTGTTGCAGGCTCTGCTTATCTTTACACCTACGCTACTATGGGTGAGTTTTTAGCTTGGATTGTAGGCTGGGTACTAATGCTTGAATATCTTGTAGGCTACATTGCAGTTGCAAGCGCTTGGAGCGGATATTTAATACAGTTTTTAAAAGGTTTTCCTTTCTTGCCGTCATTTATAACAAATCCGCCCGTTTGGCTTATAAATGACTACTCAAGTGCAGTTTCAACACTCACAAAACAAGGCATAGACCCGACTACCGTTATACCGACAATTGCGGGTATACCCATATCAATAAATCTGCCTGCTGTTTTAGTAACTGTTTTTATGGCGGCAATTCTTGTAAAAGGCATAAAAGAATCAACAAATATGGCAGGTATTATGGTTATAATAAAACTTGCCGTTATAGCCCTTTTTGTATTTACGGGAATGTTTTATGTAAAACCTCAAAACTGGGTGCCTTTTGCACCTAACGGATTTGAGGGAATATTTATGGGCGCTTTTATAATTTTCTTTGCATACATTGGCTTTGATGCAATAGCTACTGCCGCAGAGGAAACAAAAAACCCTCAAAAGAACTTGCCTATAGGTATTATAGGTTCTCTTGCAACCTGCACAATTGTTTACGTATTGGTCGGACTTGTTTTAACAGGTATGGTTCCTATTGGTCAAATTGATACTCACGCACCTATAGCGCACGCTATGAGAGCGGTTGGTCAAGACTGGGTTGCAGGCTTAATATCTCTTGGTGCTCTGACCGGTTTAACTTCTGTTCTTTTAGTGCTTATGTTAGCAGGAACAAGAATACTCTACGCTATGAGCCGCGACAATTATCTGCCTCCGATTTTAAAAACGGTACATGAAAAATTTAAAACTCCGCACATAATAACAGTTCTTGTTGCAATTATATGTATGCTGGGTTCAATGTTTTTAAACATTTCAACTGCAGCAGAACTCTGTAACTTCGGCACATTTACATCGTTTATAATTGTATGCATTGCAGTTATTATATTAAGAAAAACCGACCCAAACAGAAAAAGACCCTTTAGAGTTCCGTTTTGTCCGTTTTTCCCTATGCTCGGAGTAATTTGCTGCGGCGGTCTGATGATTTATTCAATGCAGTTTTTAACCACATCAAGGTTTTTATTTCCCTTATGGCTTGCTTTGGGAGTATTAATATATTTTGGCTACGGATACAAAAAGCAAAGAAAAATTGAAAAAGATGAAAAATAACATAAATGTAAAAGGCTTTGTTGCCAACCTCCTTGAAAAAAAATCAACGGATGAGGTAGTTGAAACAGCTAAAAAATCAGACCTTAAAAAGACCCTTGGTGCTTTTGATTTAATAATTTTAGGTATTGGTGCCGTTGTCGGCACGGGAATTTTTACTATTGTAGGAAGTGCTATCGTAGGAGGCCCCGAAGGAGCAGGAGCAGGCCCTGCCATAATACTTTCTATGGTTTTAGCTGCCATTGCAAGTATATTCTCAGCCCTTTGTTATTCTGAAATTGCAGCTATGATACCGATTGCAGGTTCAGCCTACACTTACACCTATGTTACAATGGGTGAATTTATGGCCTGGGTTGTAGGTTGGATTTTAATGCTAGAATATGCAATAGGCAACATCACGATTGCAAGCGCTTGGAGCGGATATTTTGCACAGTTTTTAAAAGGATTTAAACACGTTTTACCGGCATTTGTAACCAATTTTCCCATATGGCTTAGAAACGATTATCGCTCAATCAGCATAATGTGCGATAAATACGGTCTTGATATACACGATAAAATCCCTTTTCTTTTTGATAAAATTCCATTTGCAATAAATCTGCCCGCGATTTTTATCGTTGTTCTTTTAACATTTATCCTAATTAAAGGAATAAAAGAATCTACGCGCTTTGCAGGTGTTATGGTTGCAATAAACCTTTTTATAATTTCAACTTTTATATTCGTTGGCGCACACTACGTACAGCCCGAGAACTGGACGCCTTTTATGCCAAACGGTATGTCAGGTGTCTTTATGGGGGCATTTTTAATATTTTTTGCCTACATTGGTTTTGATGCAATATCAACAACCGCAGAGGAAACAAAAAACCCGCAAAAGGACATCCCCATAGGCATTTTAGGCACACTTTGCATTTGTACGGTCTTATACATAGGTGTCGCCCTTGTTTTAACAGGAATGGTTCCATATAAACTGATAGACATACAAGCACCTATAGCGCACGCTATGCACCATGTGGGCAAAGACTGGTTTGCAGGGTTTATTTCAGCAGGTGCTATTGCGGGTTTAACCTCGGTATTGCTTGTTTATCAACTGGGAACCGTAAGAATACTTTACGCTATGAGCCGCGACAAGTTTATACCGCGCTCAATGAGGGTCGTAAATAAAAAAACAAGAACTCCAAACCTGCTCACTTGGATTTGCGGACTTATAGTTATGATAGGTTCTGTTTTTATGGACTTAAATATATCGGCAGAGCTTTGTAACTTTGGTACATTCACATCATTTATCGTTATATGTATTATTGTTTTAATCTTAAGAAAAACAGACCCCGACCGCCCAAGACCTTTTAGAGTACCTTTTGTACCTCTGTTTCCGATTTTAGGAATAGTTTTTTGCGGAGGACTTATTGTGTATTCTCTAAAAACTCTAAAAACATCCTCTGCACTATTTCCTATATGGATTTTAATAGGTATAGTAATTTACTTTTTGTACGGATATCCCGCCCATAGAAATAAAAATTCTAAAAGATAATGAAAACTCCCTTTCTTTATTAAAAGGGAGTGTCTAACTTTTTGACTTATGCTTAAGCTTTTAGTTTTACAAGTGCGTCCACAACAGCCGGGTCCCACTTGATACCGCTTTCTTTCTTTAGAATTTCAAGAGCTTGGGTGTTACTTAGTGCTTTTCTTTGCGGTCTGTCTTCAAGCAGAGCACAATAAGCGTCAGCTACTGCTATAATTCTTGAACCGAAAGGAATAGACTGACCGTTAAGCCCCTCGGGCGCACCTTGTCCGTTCCAGCGTTCACGCTGATAGTGAATGTATGGAACAACCTCTGACATAAAGTTTATGTTCATCAACAAACTTACACCTGCGTTAGGATGCTCCTGAAGCTTTTCCCACTCTTCTTTTGTAAGTTCGCCTTTTTTGGAGAACAAATCATCACTAAGCGTGATTTTGCCTATATTTTGCAATAATCCCGCATAATATATTAAATCCGTTGTTTTTTCGTTTAACTCAAGATAATGACAAATTTCTCTTGAGAGCTCTGCAGTTCTTCTTGAGTGATTATTTTTGTATTTACCTTTGCAATCAACGGCATATGCCAGTTTTTCAACAAAAGCCTGCTGCTGGTCGCCCAAATCGCCGATAATCGCCGTTAGCTGCGCACGAAGATTCTGCAGCTCTGAAGTTGAAACAACCTTTTGAGAAATAAGTCTGTTAACTTCATCAATAAGTTTTTGCAAGCCTAAAGAAGTTACAAAAAGCCCCGCGGTTATTTTAATTAACTGCGCAAACTGCTCCTCAAGAGGCTTGTCGATACTTCTTACAATCTCAATTGAGCCTATACATTCAAAGTTGTTTTTCATGGGAAAAACACTTATCTGCTTACCGTCGCGCTCAAATACGATATCGTCCTCATCCGTGTGACATTTTAGAATATAATCTTCAACTTCCTTGTTGATTTCATCGTTTGAATTGCCGCGAAGTTTAAGCTCTTCACCTTTGTTGCACAAATATATATTGCACTCATCCAAGGTGAGCATTAGCTTAATTGTCTTTGCTATTGAATTATAAATAACATAATCTTCGTTATTTTTAAAACCTAAAAGAGAAAGGGTGTTGTCTATAGAATAAATAGATACAAGCTCTCTTAACTGCTCTTTTAAACTTTCGTTTTTATCTCTTACCTTGTCACCGATTTTATGCGCAAGTTCAGGATTTATTAAATGTTCCGTTAAAAAATCACCTAAATTAAGCGCAAAAATTTCCTCTAACGGGTCATCATCAAGAAGATTTATTGAACGAGAGTAAATTGAAACTCCTGAATCTTCACCTTCACCATTATGGTTTCTAAAGTTTTCCATAAAAATTTCCTACATGTGTTGTCTTGTATTTATACTATCGGCACAATTTAGAAAAACTTTTGGAATTTTTACAAAATTTATACTAAAGTTTACATAAAAGTAAACTTTCATTTGATATGCTACAATACAGATGTTATGGAAGAGAAGATTCTTGTAGAAACCAAGTACTTTAAACTTGATAAACCAATAAAGCTTGAGTGTCAAAGAGAGCTTGAAGATATTCAAGTAGCCTATGAAACATACGGCGAGTTAAACGAAAATAAAGACAATGCCATTTTAATTCTCCATGCGCTGACGGCTGATGCGCATGCCGCTCATTATCATACAAAAGAAGATAAAAAGCCCGGCTGGTGGGACACAATGATAGGAGACGGCAAAGCTTTTGATACAAAAAGATTTTTTGTAATCTGCTCAAACGTACTTGGCGGATGCAAGGGTACAACAGGCCCTTCTTCAATTAATCCAAAAACAGGCAAAGAGTATGCCCTTGATTTTCCTGTAATTACCGTTGGAGATATGATAAAAGTCCAAAAAGAGCTGATTGACTATCTCGGGGTAAAAAAACTTATTGTTGTGGGCGGTTCTATGGGCGGTATGCAGGCTCTTGAGTGGTCAATTGTTTACCCGCAGATGGTTAAATCAACAATTATCATTGCCTGCACTCCAAGGCTTACGGCTCAAGGCATTGCCTTTAACGCAGTTGGCAGAAACGCCATTATATCAGATAAAAACTTTAACAACGGAAACTACTACCACGGCGAGCACCCTGAGCAAGGGCTTTCTATAGCACGTATGGTGGGGCACATAACTTATCTTTGCGAAGAAGCAATGCACAATAAATTCGGCAGAGATTTTAAAGACAAACCCTCATTTGACTTTGGTGTAGATTTTCAGGTTGAAAGCTATCTTGAACATCAGGGCAGAATATTTGTAGACAGGTTTGATGCAAACAGTTACCTCTACATAACAAAAGCAGTTGACTACTACGACCCTGCAAGAAAATACGGCTCGCTTGAAAACGCTTTTAAAAACACGAATTCAAGATTTCTTATAATATCCTTTACCTCAGATTGGCTCTTTTCGACACAACAGGCAAAAATTATGGTGGAAGCTCTTGTTAAGGCAGATAAGGAAGTATCTTTTGTAGAATTAAAAAGCGGCTGCGGACACGATGCGTTTTTAATTGAGTGGGAAAAACAGACAAAAATTATCGAAAGTTTTTTGAAAGGCTAAAATGCTAAATTATAATGCAATTGTAAAACTGGTAAAAGAAAACTCTAAAATCCTCGACCTTGGTTGCGGCTCGGGCGCACTTTTTAAAATGCTTGTCGATAAGAAAAATGTCAAAGGTGTGGGTGTTGAAATTGATGAAAATTGCGTCATTGAAGCACTTGAAAAAGGTTTGAGCGTTATTCAAGGTGACTTGGATGAAGGGCTAAAGCAGTTTCCGGATAAGAGTTTTGACTATGCAATCCTAAATCAGACACTGCAATCCACAAACAACCCCGAGCTTGTAATTGATGAAATGCTTAGAGTGGCCAAGCGCTCTATTGTGAGCTTTCCTAATTTTGCATACTGGAAAGTAAGATTTTATTTATTTTTCAAAGGAAAAATGCCAAAAAGTAAGGCACTTCCCTACGAATGGTACAATACGCCCAATATTCACCTTTTAACCGTGAATGACTTTTTTGAATTTTGCAAAAAAAGAAATATAAAAATCGAAGAATCGGTCTACCTTACAAGAAAAAAAGCAAGAAGCGGGATATTAATAAGGACTATTACAAATTTTTTCTCCGAAGAAGTTGTATTTGTAATATCAAAATAAAAGCAGCCCCAATTATGAGGCTGCTTTTATTATAAAGGTTTAACTACATAGCACCTTTTATGATTTCAACAAAGCTGTCAGCTTTTAAGCTTGCGCCGCCAACTAAAGCACCGTCAATGTCAGATTGTGCCATTTGTTCTTTAATAGTTTCGGGTTTAACAGAACCGCCGTATAAGATTCTAACTTTATCAGCATTTTCTTTTCCTGCAATTTGAGCCAATGTTGCTCTAATGCCTTTGATTACTCTGTTTGCTTCAACGCTATCGCAAGTTTTACCTGTACCTATAGCCCAGATTGGTTCATAAGCGATAACAACATTTGCAACATCAGTTGGTGCAACACCATCAAGAGCTTTTACAATTTGAGAAGCTATATGAGAGTCTGTTACACCGAGTTCTCTTTGTTCAAGTGTTTCACCGCAGCAGATAATAGGAGTTAAGCCTGCTTCAATTATAGCTTTTGCTTTTTTGTTAATCATTTCATCAGTTTCAGAAAATATTTGACGACGTTCCGAGTGACCAATGATGATAAATTTAGCATCAAAATCTTTAATCATATCGATTGAAATTTCACCCGTGAAAGCACCTTTTGCTTCATAGTAGCAGTTTTGTGCAGAAAGTTTGATTTTTCCGCAGCCGCAGCTTGCAATTTCATCGGCTACAACACCAAGGGAAGTAAATACAGGTGCAACGACAACTTCAGGAAGTACGTCTTTATCAATATCTTTAATTGCATCTTTAATACCGCAAACAAGTTTTTTGCTTTCTTCGCGGTTATTGTGCATTTTCCAGTTACCTGCAATAATAGGTCTTCTGCTCATTTTTAAAACTCCTTAAATTTTGTATCAACATGCAAATAATATCACAAAAAGATAGTTTAAGGAATTTTAATTTTAAACAAAGCATCACAATTCAAGCTTCGCCTAGTCGAGTTTCGCCCTGTCGGCAAGGCTCACGCCTTCCTATTAGGCAGCTGGTCGGCTTGAAAATCAAAGTTAGAAACTTGATTTTACTACGCCGCCTGCGCACACTTCATTTGTAAGGCTCATTCTTCGCCTACAACTGAAGCGACATCCTTATGCCTGCTCGCTTTCATTGGATGCAAAGCATCACAATTCAAGCTTCGCCTAGTCGAGTTTCGCCCTGTCGGCAAGGCTCACGCCTTCCCGTTCGGGCTCACATCCTTATGCCTGCTCGCTTTCATTGGATGCAAAGCATCACAATTCAAGCTTCGCCTAGTCGAGTTTCGCCCTGTCGGCAAGGCTCACGCCTTCCCGTTCGGGCTCACATCCTTATGCCTGCTCGCTTTCATTGGATGCAAAGCATCACAATTCAAGCTTCGCAGGTTCTTTAACCGTAAGCGGCGAATAGCGGCATGTATAGTGATAGTGCCAAGAACAGTACAATCGCACCGATAAATATTAACATCGCAGGCTCTACAAGTTTTGTAAACTTGTCTATAATACCATCCAGCCTTTGGTCGATAAATGTCGTACAGTGATGTAACAGTTCGCCCAAACGACCTGACTGTTCACCGGTTGCAATCATAAATGTCATCATATTAGGAATTTGATTTGAAGAGCGAAGTGCAACAGATAAGTGGACACCTTGCTGAACCTTAGCGGTTGCTCCAAGTATTGCATCCTTTAAGACTAAATTATCCAATGTCATATTGGCAAGATATAAACAATCAACAATAGGAATACCAGCTTCATATGCTACCTGCAGTACGGCAAGAAAGTTTGAATAGTTTGCGTATTTTAACAAGTCCGATAAAAGCGGCACTTCCAAGAAAAATTTATCGACAGGACGCTTAGTAACATCATTTGATAAAATATGCTTTACGGCCATTACCAAAAAAGTAATAAAAATAATTGGCACAAACCAGAACTTTCTAACAAAAAGTCCTAAAGACATACAAATTTGCGTCATCAAAGGAAGCTCACGCCCCAGATTGTCAAACATATCTTTAAATGCAGGAAATACAAATACAAGCATAACTGTTACAACAAGACATGCTAACAAAATTACAAATATAGGATAAACAAGCGCCCCTACAACCTTGCCTTTAATATCATCTTGCTTTTTTAGCAACTCCAACATACGGGTAAGTGTTTTATCTAATTCACCTGAGTCTTCACCGGCTTTAACAAGACCAACAAAAACTCTGCCAAAAACTTTTCTGTATTTTTCCAAAGTCTCAGCAAGGGTCAAACCGCCCACGATAATATTTCTTCTGAGTTCATGGGCAACACCTCTTATAGACTTTGATTCCGCATTGTTCTCTAAAAAAACAAGGGTCTCAATAATAGGTATACCTGTTGAAGTCAAAATTTGCAGTGTTTGGGTAAACTCGATTTTATCTTTTAGCGAAAAAGATTTTATTTTCTGGGGTAAAATCACCTTACTTGCTTGCTGCTGGGCACCTTTTTCACTTGATGAATCATCTGTGATTTTTGTGGGCAAAAGACCCATTTTTTTAACCGCTTCACGGGCAGAGCGGGCGTCTTGGGCGTCAACTTTACCCTTTACGATATCTTTATTATTTTTAAGTGCAGTATATGAAAATGTTGGCATTTATTCACCTTATTCTTCTGTTGCAAGTCCGAGAATTCTTACGAATTCATCTATTGTTGTAACACCGTTTAATATATGCTCTAAACATGCCATTTTAAGCGTTTTCATGCCATGTTTAATCGCATAATCTTCAAGCTCAACATCATGGGCCCTTTGAGCTATCATTTTTTTCATTTCTTTGTTAATAAGCATTATCTCGAAAACACCTGTTCTGCCCGAGTAACCTGTGTCATTACAATACGGGCAGCCGCCAGCTTTATATATTGTGGTTTCCGTTAATTTCCTTATATCATCAGGATTTGTAAGAATTCTTCTTGCCTCTTCAACTGTTGGCTTGTATGCAACCTTACATTCAGGGCATAGCTTTTTAACAAGCCTTTGAGCGATAACACCCGTTACGGTAGATGATATTAAATAGTCTTTCGCACCCATTTCAATAAGCCTTGTAATAGTTGCAGCAGCTGAGTTTGTGTGGATTGTACTTAACACAAGGTGACCCGTAAGAGATGCTGAAATTGCAACCTCTAATGTCTCAAAGTCACGGATTTCACCCACAAGTATAATATCAGGGTCTTGCCTTAGGATTGCTCTCATGCAGTTTGCAAATGTAATACCGGCTTTAGGGTTTACCGCAGACTGGTTAACACCGTCCATTTTGATTTCTATAGGGTCTTCAATTGTTGTAATGTTTACGTCTTCAGAGTTTAGAGTTCTAATTAGCGAATACAGTGTACTTGTTTTACCTGAACCTGTAGGACCTGACGTGAGCACGATACCATTTGGCAGGGATATCAGGTATTCTATTTTCTTTCTATCCTCTTCAGAAATTCCATCAATTTTTATTTCTTTATCGTTATTTGAATCGGTTATCGCAGGGGCTAAAACCCTTATAACCATTTTTTCTTTATTGCCCACAGGAAGAGTGTTTACACGGAAGTCATGCTGACTTTTTTTGTATTTGATTGAGAAGTTTCCGTCTTGCGCACGCCTGTGCTCGGCAATATTCATACGTGCCAAAACCTTAAAACGCGAAACTACTGCAGAGTCAACTTTAGCAGGGATTTTTAATACTTCCCTTAAGGTACCGTCAATACGAAAACGCACAACATATCCTACAAGCCTTGGCTCAATATGTATGTCTGATGCTTTTTGGTCAATTGCAAGTGTAACAATTTTGTTAGCAAATTTTGCAACAGTACCTGAAGTATCTTGAATTTCGGTTTCAACTTGTTCCCAAAGCGACGTGTCATCAACTGCTTCTGCCTTTTCACTTGCAATTTCTTGAAGCAGTTTATTAGCTGTTTCCTTCTCATTCTCATAGTATGTCTTTAAGAAAGCTTCATACTCATAGTGAGTAACCATTATAACAGTTGGTTTTAAACCGGTTTGATATACAATTTCATTGATAGTTTTAGAATTGCCCGGGTCAACCATACCAACAACCAGAGATTTATCCGTCATACTGAGAGGAATAACTTTATTTTCTCTTACAAAATCCTCAGGCAAAACAGAAATGGCTGTAGGAAGTGCCTTAAGCTGCTCAGCAGAAGCAAGCTTAACCCCCATCTGAGCGCCAAGTGCCTCTTTAAGCTCCTTGATTGTAATGAAACCCATCTTGACAAGAACAGAGCCCAAGGGAATACCAAGAACTTTAGCTTCTGCAAGCGCCATTGCCAGCTGTTTATCATTGATTAAGCCTTCTTCAATAAGTATTTCACCTATTTTTTTTGTAGTAGGAGCATCGACAGCATTAATATTGCCGCGAATTTTTTCTTCACCCGCAGAAGAGTCGCTGCTTGGTTCGCTAGGCTGTTTAAGTGTCTCTTGCTTTTCTAAAACATTATTTGAATCAACCTCTTTTTCATCTTCGTCATCGTCAAGGTCAATACTGTCTTCCGAAAGCTCTAAAGTGTCACCATCATCACTAATATCAAAGCTATCGTCAATTATTAAATCATCATTATCAGATTCTACAGGCCGGGGGATATCTCTGGAATTTTTTTGTTCTTTAGCTTCGAATGCAACCTCGCCAAAAGGATTGTCTGCAGTAGCATCTGAGAGCACGGAGCCAAAAGTTGACGAGAATTTCTTCAAAAAACCCTCGAACAAAGTGTCGAAATTTTGCTTTGATAAAAAAATGAATTCAACCTTTTTGTCAACTATTGGCTTAATATACTCAATGATTTTTTCTTTATCTGCATCAGGTGACACAGCAACAAAAAAGGAGTCGCCCTGTACGTTAATCGGCACAAAAGAGTACTCCTTTGCAACTGCCAACTCAAAATTATTGGCATGCTCAAAATTAATCTTTTTAATCAGTTTATCTAATAAATCATTGGTCATATTAATTGTTAATTATAAATCTACAGGTTTAATATCCGCAATTTCTTCAGAAGAGTACACAATGTGCGGAGTTATCATTATTACAAGCTCTTCTTTAGATTTTTGGTTTGAAGATGTTCTAAAGAAAACACCAACTAAGGGCAAATCTCCAAGAACAGGGATTTTAGTAACCTGTTGAGTTTCGTTTTCTTTGATTAAACCAGCAAGAACTAAAGTCTCACCGTCTTTTATTCTTATATTATTCAAAGATAAATCACGTCTTTGAAGCAGAGTGGCTACCAGCTCATCATCACCGCCTTGACCGGGCGCATAAACCCTTTCTTTAATGGTAGCAAATTCAGGTTTTACGTTCATTGATACATAACCGTCAGGACTTATAAATGGCACTAGCTCTATTTTTAGACCTTCATCATCGCCGATTTCATATGTTCTTGACATACCCGCGTTATCAATTGTTGTAATAAGTTCAGATTTGACTGTTTTAACATAATCAGAAGTCATATCAATAACAGACTTTTGACCATTGGTAACCATGATTTTTGGGTTTGTGAGTACACGGCCCTTACCGTTTTGTACCAAATATTTCAATCTGTAAACAAGTGTTGAATCGCCTCTATACTTATCTACCGTATATTTAACAGTACCGGGATTAGCAGAGTCTACTACATTATATCTGTCGCCCATAAAGAATGTGGGGTGATTTGCATTTGTACTTAAGCCTTGAGAAGTATCAAACTGTAAACTTATAAAAGGAGTCCACAAATTCCACTCGTTAGCAAACTCTTTTGAACCCGATTCGTTAAGTTCAACAACTGACATCTCAATATATGCCATGGGTTGTTTTTTGTCATTTTGTTCAATAAATTCTTTTATAACTTTAATTTGTTCATAAGAACCGCCATTTACATTGATTGTACCAAGTTCTGTAAAGTAAACAATGGAAAGAGGAGCGGAACCGAACATCGCAATTGAAGAACTTGAAGAATCAGTTGTTGAAGAAGACGATGTAGTGCTCTCAGAGTCGCCTCTCACTACACTTTCTGTAGCGCGGCAAGCAACAATGCCGCTGCCAAGTTTAACTTTTTTGATTTTATCTTCTTCATCCATTTCGGTATCTTCATCATCATCCTCAGCCAAATCATCCTCCTCTTCTGTTGAAACTTCTTTATTTGTTTCTACAAAAGTACTGCAAAGAAGCATTGCCATTTCTTTAGGAGTGGTATGATTAACTTTAAATGTGTTAATCATAGGTTTTCTATCCAGTTTTTCAACTATTTTTTTAGCAACTTCAACATCATTTTGTGAGCCAAAAAGCATTAGCTCATTTGTCGCAGGGTTGGAAGTTACAATTTTATCGTTTGAAAGACCAGTAATATTTGCACCAAAGACATTGTTATTTAAGAAGTTAGCAATATTTTGGGCTCTTTCGTATTTAACAGGAATAATCGTCAAGGACTGCTTTGTAAAGCTCAATTTTGAGCCTTGCGCATTTGAAGCCACTATTAAGTTTTTACCATCCTTAACATAAGTAAGCTCTGCTGAGCGCAAAACCATTAAAAAAGCGTCATTTAATGTAACATTTACAAGGTCAAGCGTTACTTTTCCTGAAACAGAATTATGAAAAATAACATTCATCCCTGCTTTTTGAGCAAACATTCTCAAAACTTGTTTAACATCAGAATCGCGCAGAGAAAGGTTAATTTTGGAGCTTGAATTAGTGATTTTCACGTTTTCATTCAAATTTACGGCGCCGCTGCGACCTTCATCAACATAATTATTGATGTTCATAATATTTGATTCTGAAGAATCTGTTGAATAATAGTTCGCGGGCGTATCAAAGTTTGAATACGCAAGTTTTGCACCACTGAGTTCATTATCGTTAAGCTTTAAATTTAAACCTGCCCAAGAAGACTGAACAAGCGAAAATAACATTACCAAAACGGTAATTTTTTGAACTATTTTTTTTGTCTCGCGCGTGAACATTACTATCTAAACTCCTAGTTTGCTTTATTTACTTAATCTTGTGTACGAACCTCAACATCAGATGCTGACGTATAGCTTGAACTTGCACTTGAATAATACATAGCACCGCCTGAACCATAAACGGCGCTGCCGTCTATCTTGACGTTTTGGTTAAATCTTTCACCAACACCGGCTTTATAGATATTGGTACCTTTTTTAACTACAACTGATTGACGATTAATATCTAATACCATATAATCATCAACTTTATCACCTTTCTGGACAAAATAATCCACATCATTGATTGTTATAATTGCAGAAGGTTTTACATTATCAAACAATATACCTGAAACCGCAACCTTCATAAGGTCTTGAGCATCAGGCTCATTACCGTACGCATCAGGCGGCATGAGAACTTGAGCAGGAACTCCCGCATAATACTTTCCGTTAAACTCATCAAAAGTTGGCATAAAAGGATTTAGGCGACCCGCACTTTCAACAGACAAAACAACTTTTTTCTCAGGTTTTAATTTTTTTGCATTTTTATCATCCAAAACAGGTATTTGCTCTTGCTCTTGAGAAGGCAGATTCACTTCGGTGTTTTCTTCACTTGATGGAGCCTGTTGAGCCTCTTCAGGGGGATTTTGCTGAGTAACAATATTTTGATTTTTATCTGTTTTGGGGCCTGCAAAAATAAAGGCTATTGAACCGACAACTAAGAAAACCGCAAGCAACACCCCTGCTATAACAGGAATATCAAGTTTTGGTTTTGATGCATCTGCAGCATAATTAGGCAGAGATACACTATCTTCAGACTCTTCGTCAAGAGCATCGGTTGATTCCATATTATCCAGTTCATTTAGAACACTTTGGTTGTCATCATCCAATATATCATCATCTACAACCGTTAAATCGTCAGAAGTTATATCGTCTTCAGCATTACCGCCAAACACCTCGAAGGCATCCTTCTTTGGTTCTTCTTCAAGTGTTTCCGATAATTCTTCTTCATCATCCAAATCAGGAAATTCAAAATCCTCCTCTTCTTGGGGAGTATTTGCATCCTCAGACTCAGACCTTACCTCTTCTTTGATGCTTCTTATTTTAAGCGGTTCAGCTTCGCTTGAAACAACTGAAGAATTGGCAGAATCTTGAACACTATCATCCTTAAGCAGTTCTTCCCAGTTGATAGACTCATCATCTGCTTCATCGTCCAAATCAAGCTCTAAATCGTCTAAGTTATCCAGACTATCTAAATTTTCCTTTTCGTCCTCAAAAAACATCTGTCTCTTTCAATACCGACATTTGGTCACAATACCAAACTATCCTAAGTTTACATGTATACTTACTAACTATTATGATATATTCATATCATCTTGTCGTCAAATTTTGTAAAAAATCATCCAAACAAACTATTCACAAAAATACTCATCAACATAAACCATCTCTACACCCTCTACTATTACAGTATCTTCGTTATTAATACCCATATCCCTAAGCGAGCTCCAAACCCCCATGGAGTCCATAATATTAGACAGTCTTCTTACCTGTTGAACATTTTTAATATCCGTAACAGCAACGAGTCTTTTTAATTTTCCTCCCGTAACAGTGTATGTATTTTTATTAAGTTTTGTAATATCAAAAGCAGAATCATCGTTGTTGTTATAGTCAATATCCTCTTCAACTTCAACTTCAATGTCATGCCTTGGTATTTCTTCAACCAGCTCATATAACCTGCCCAACAGCGCTTTTATATTGTCAGAAGTTGCACATGACACAACAAAAAAGTCTTCATCGTGTTTTTTAAATTCTTCACAGAGGCGCTCTTGTGTTTCCTTATCAACAATGTCTGCCTTGTTTAACACCAAAACTTGATGTCTTGAAGCAAGCTCTTGGTCGTATTTTTTTAATTCTTTATTTATTTTTATATAATTATCAAGCGGGTCTTGAGCACTCATATCCACCATATGAATAAAAAATCTGCAGCGTTGAATGTGGCGCAAAAACTCATACCCTAAACCTACACCCTCTGATGCTCCTTCAATAAGCCCCGGGATATCGGCCACAACAAAGCCGTCACCATCAGGCTTTTTTACAACACCTAAATTTGGAGTCAGTGTAGTAAAAGGATAATCCGCAACTTTAGGCCTAGCTGAACTTATAAGACTTATGAGACTGGATTTTCCCGCATTTGGCATACCAAGAAGCCCGACATCAGCTATGAGTTTTAACTCAAGCTCTAGCTCACGCTCAACTGCGGCTTCACCCGGCTCACAGAACTGAGGGCTTCTTTTTTGAGCAGTAGCAAATCTGGCATTACCTCTGCCGCCTCTGCCGCCCTTTGCGACAAGCACTGTTTTTTCATGTTCGTTTAAATCTGCAATTATTTTATCGGTTTTTAAATCTCTTACAATAACACCTACAGGTACTTTTAAATAAAGACTTTTTCCGCCATGCCCGTGTTGATTTTTATTTCTGCCGTTCTCACCGTCTTGCGCCCTAAATACGGACTTATAAGTAAAATCAAGAAGTGTAGAGAGATTTTCATCAGCTACAAAATAAATATCTCCGCCTGAGCCGCCATCACCACCAGCGGGCCCGCCTTTGTCAACAAATTTTTCCCTTCTCCAAGCAACACAACCGTTACCGCCTCGGCCTGACACAACTTTTACTTTTGCTTTATCAATGAATGCAGCCATTAACTTGCACTCCTTTGAGAGGTATAATCACTTGTATCGTAGAGCATTTTATTGATATCAAGCCCGATTGATGTAAGGTCAATATCTTCTTCGCCCTGTAGTCTTCTGTATGCTAAATCTTCAATCATATTAAGCATTTCAAGCAGGGCCGAACTATCTATTCTTTTGTTTTCCCAATCATCCATGACTTCGAGCAAAAACGGGTAAACATCCCATGCCCCATAGGCATTTATGACAGAAATGCTTCTTGCAAAGTCTTTGTTATCAATATATTCAAGCCTAAGCATAAGATAATACTTTGCATATCTTGCAATTTGCTCAAGAATTTTTCTCTCACCCTGAATATCTGAAAATCTGTCAAAATAAACAGTAAAATCAGCATACAAAGAATCTGCCTGCGGAGCCTTCCCGCCCTTTTGTATAGTTAAGTAATCATACAAAAAGTCAAAAAACATCTCCTCATCAGCGGCAAAAGATTTTTTTATATTTAGATAAAACTCCAGTCCTTGCTCGCTTAGGGCGAGTTCTAAAAATTTAGATATAGAATTTAGTGTTTCAATTTTTGTCATAATATCCCTTAAAATTATTACATATAACATTCTACATTGCACTTCTAAAATATCCAAATATGTTACAGCGCTTAAGTTTTCTTAACAATCCGAAAAAAAAGGTAAATTATTTTTTTTACATGTTTTAAAAAACACATATCCCCATAAGGAGTTTTAAATGAATACAATAAATGCTATATCTTACGTATCGGCAAAAACACTCAACAAGCTTTCATTTAAAGGAAATGAAGAAAAAAAGACCGATACTGCATCTTGCACAGAAAGTGATTTCAGCTTAAATCAAGACATACTTGCTACACTTGGACAAGCTGATATAGGAATAGGAAAAAAACAAAAAAACTCTTTATTTTATAAAAATTCACAAGGATTAATATGCAGCAAGATTGATGGAAAACCCTATAGCGGCACAATAGTTCAGGACGGAAAAGAATACTGCAGAAAAACAACTTTTGACTACAATAACGGGAAGCTTGAGCGCATGACAAGATTCTCACCCGATAACGACATGGAAGCAGAGAAAATATATGAGTTTTCTTATCCCGACAAAAACAATCCCGATATAAAGCAAGTTGAAATTCTTCAATACAATGACTTAGCAGGTGGCTTTACCGTATGGGATAAATTAACTTTTACCCCCGAAATATACGCTCATCACCACATAGGCGAAATAGAATTAAGCGACACAACACTTGTTATAAGAGACAGAAAAACAAACAAAAAAATGTCTGAAACACATTTCTTAAAAAGAGGCATTTTATATCCGGATGTGTACCCTAAAGAAGTAAGAGATAGTATCGGTATGCTAACAGAAAAGCATAAGCCTAAAAAAAGAACCGACTACTATGAAGACGGTAAAACAGTCAAAAAAATAACAACATTTGACAGAAGTTCATACGAAAGAAGCGAAAAAACATTTGATAAAAATGGCAACGTAACAAGTCTTATTTTTTATGATATGCATGGCAGACCATATGAAATGACATATTATGGTATAACCGATAATCCGATTACACTTAGAGAACAAAAACCGGGTGAAAAACAAAAAATGGCATATGAGTTTCAGGTAAGATTTCTTACAAGCAGAATGAGCGACTCAACCGAAAACTATGAAGGAAAAGAACCCGTAGAAATTGCATCCAGCGGAAAAGTAGAATCTGTAAGATTGTATTTTAGAGACGGCAACAACACAACAAGATATGAAATTCAAAACTGGTTTTTAGACAGGGAATCAGGCAGAACAATAGATATACAACATCCTGCTTCACCCGGCCCCACACCTGTTCCGCCGTCAAAAACTCCAATGAAAATATTTAACGTAATTTCAAGCTCATCTCTTCCCGGTGACTTAGACTTAAGTTACTTCCTTGAAGAATTCGACAAGTCAATTGACATCAAACATCAGCTGCTTGTTGAAGATAGCAATGGCAAATCAGGAAGATATTATCTTAACGGAAAAACGCACAAGCTCTCTCCGTTCCCCTTTGTTGACAAAAGAATAAATCAAGAAAAACAAGATAAAATAGAAGAGCTTTGTGACGAGATATTAAATTTCTGCGATAAATACACACTTAAACCAGAAAAAAGACCCGAGTAGACGGGTCTTTTTTAATATAGCATTTCTATCCTTTTTTTCTCTTTTATAAGTTCATCATAAACCCAAGCCGGGACAAAGTTTTTGCCCATTAATATTGTCCCGTGGTTAACAGATGGAGCATGAAAATCCGACCCGCCCGTTATTATCAATCCGTATTTTTCAGCCAAGGATGAAAAATACTCAACAACCGCAGGGGAGTGCTTTCTGTGGTACGCTTCAATACCCCTTAGTCCAAAACCTGTCAATTCTTTTATTAATTTTTCTGATATATCAACATCAATAGGGTGAGCAAAAACAGGAATACCGCCTGCATCATATATAATCTCAACTGCATCATGGGGGCTCACTGTTTTTCTTGTTACATAAACAGGAGACGAGTCATTTATGTATTTTGAATACGCTTCCATAACATTTGCCACACCGCCGGCTGATGTTATGGCGCGCGCTATGTGAGGGCGCCCAATACTGCCTCCGGGGGCAACAAGAGCTTTTATATCGTCAAATTTTACTCTTATACCTGCTTTTTTATTTAACAATTCAACTATCTTTGTAGTTTGGTTGATACGCGCCTGCTGCTGCTCTTTTAGGAGTTTTACAAAGTCAGGATTATCCGTATCCATAAAATATCCTAAGATATGGACTTCATAACCCTTATAAATTGTATTAATCTCAACTCCGGGAATGATTTCAAGCTTATAGCCTTTTTCTTTAACGTAATCATTTGCGATTTTGTGCGACAAAATGTTATCGTGGTCAGTAAGCGCAATCACGTCAAGATTATTTTCAAGTGCTGTATCAACCACCTGCTCGGGAGAAAAAGCCCCATCCGAGTAGGTGGTGTGAATGTGCAAATCAATCTTCACTTTTACCTCTCTATCATTTCTTTACCTCACTAATAAAATTAATTCTTTCAATCTTTTTTGCTATGCCTGTTTTTTTATCAAAAGAGATAATACAGGCATTAATTTGAGAGTAATTTGACTCATCTACATCAAACCTTGCGGGAATAGCGCTTAAAAGGCGCTTTAGTGAATTTTGATAATCCATACCGATTACACCCTCTGACGAACCGCAAAAACCGGCATCGGTTAAATAAGCGCATTTCCCGTCAATTATTTTTTCATCTGATGTTTGTACATGGGTATGAGTACCGACAACCGCTTTAATTCCCAATGACGCGGCATACTTTGCAAAACAAATTTTCTCAGCCGTTGCTTCGGCGTGAAAATCAACAAAGGAAATCATATTTTCAAATTCGCAAGTTGATTTTAATTTCTCCACAACTTCTTTTAAAGCTCTAAAAGGACAATCAATCGGCGGCATAAAAGTTCTGCCCAGCATATTTATGACAATTACACCATTTTCAAATATCCTGTAGCCTACCCCTTGAGCCTCAGGATAATTATAAGGTCTTATAAGAGCGCTTGATTCGTCAATATAGCTAAAAACATCTTTTTTGTCCCAAATATGATTACCTGATGTCAGGCAATTTATACCCCACTGAAGAAACTCGTCATGGTTTTTTAAAGTCAAACCAAACCCATGGGAGGCGTTTTCGGCATTTGCAATGACAAAGTCGCAGCTTTTAGCCTTTTTATCGTTTTCTAAAAACTCTTTTACAATCTCTCTTCCGGGGCGGCCTACAATGTCGCCCAGAAAAAGTATTTTGAACTCTTTAGACATTTCTTACTTTGCAATTTCGGTAACTCGTGCTTCCCTGACAACCGTAACACGGATTTGCCCAGGGTATTCAAGTTCATCCTCAATGCGTTTAGCTATGTCACGAGCCAATTTTGCACTTGCAGCATCGTCAAACACATTAGGTTGAACCACAACCCTAACCTCACGACCTGCCTGAACTGCAAAGGACTGTCTTATACCCTCATAACTGCTTGCAATCTCTTCAAGCTTTTTGAGGCGTTTAATATAGATTTCAAGCGTGTCACGTCTTGCACCGGGTCTGCCAGCGCTCACTGTGTCTGCAATTTTAACAAGTGCAGCAACAAGAGTATGTGCCGGAACATCATCATGGTGAGCTTCTATTGCATGAACTATTTCTTCTTTTTCGCCAAAGCGTCTTGCAAGTTCAACACCCAATGAAATGTGTGTGCCCTCTTGCTCCTGATCGACTGCTTTGCCGATATCATGCAACAAGCCTGCGCGCTTTGCCTGATTGACATCAGCACCCAGCTCAGATGCCAACATACCTGCAATTTGCGCCACTTCAATTGAATGTTTAAGCACATTTTGACCGTAGCTTGTTCTATAATATAAGCGTCCAAGAGTCTTGGTAAGCTCTTTGTTAAGGTTCATAATTCCAAGGTCGTGCGCTGCGCGCTCGCCTTCTTGTCTCATTTTATTTTCAATTTCTTTTGTAGACTTTTCATAAACTTCTTCAATTCTGACAGGGTGAATTCTGCCGTCAGCAATTAGTTTTTCTATTGTAAGACGGGCAATCTCACGTCTTACAGGGTCAAATGAGGATAATACAACAGCCTCGGGCGTATCATCAATAATAAGGTCAACTCCTGTCAGAGTTTCAAGAGTTCTGATATTTCTGCCCTCACGGCCTATAATACGGCCTTTCATCTCGTCAGATGGCAGAGAAACAACAGATACGGTAGATTCTATAACCTGCTCTATTGCACATCTTTGCATAACCTGAGATAAAATCTCTCTTGATTTTTCTTCAGCCGTTTCTTTGATTTTTTGTTCGTTTTCACGAATTAACTGAACCTGCTCTTGCGCAAGTTCTGCCTTTAGCTGCTCTAAGAGCATATTTTTTGCCTCTTCGCGAGAAAGCTGTGCAACACGCTCAAGTTCAGAGAGTTGTTTTGCAACAATTTCTGCAAGATAATCTTCTTTATCAAGAAGTTCGTCGTATTTTTTGTTTAATTCATGCTCTTTATCAACATTTTTTTGAACACGCTCTTCAAGCTGCTCTTCTTTTTTCATTAAAGAATTTTCAAGCCTGTTAATCTCAGAGCGTCTTTCACGAACTTCATCGTCAAATTTTTGACGCTCAAAATGAAGCTGCTCTTTTGCAGCAATCATAGCTTCTTTCTTTAAAAAGCTTTCTTTTTCTTCAAATTCTTTTTGTAATTTCTTTTCGTTTTCGCTGAATACTTCAAGTTTTGTTTTCTGCTTTGCATTTGAAATTAGTGAAATAATAAGTGCAACAGTCAAAACTGCAAGTATTATATGAATTATATAATTAATCTTCCTGTACCTCTTATACGGATAGTGCCAATATAACAAAATATTAGCATGGATTTTGAATTTTTAACAGATATTTTTACAAGAAGATTTTTTTGGTTGTCAAAATGCCCTACAAACGGAGGATTTTTTGCATCTTTATTTTATTTTTTTCTTCATAATTCGCTAAAATAAATATAGACAAATCTTAAAATTTCATTATAAAAAATTATACAAACGTGTGAAAGGAATGAAATGCTTACAAATCTTGTTTCTATGATTACAAAGTCAATTCAAACAACTCAAAGTGCTCCCGTTAGCACTAAAAAAAGCTACAACCCTTTCGCTCAAGAGCAAAATCCGTTTTTAGGCTCAAGCTTTAATTCATCACAAAACTACGGTAAAAATACCCCTGTTAGCGGCGGATATTTTGCAGGCTATTACAACGGAAAACCAAATATTGTAGGCAGGCGCTTATTTATTGAGGTTTAACCTGTTTGCTTCCGCTAAATGCGAACTTTTGTTCCATATCTTTTTCAAGTTGCTTAATAGCCGGATTAATGGTTTCGCCGTGGTTGTTTTTCTTTCTGAGGATTATATTTAGCGTAGGCTGCAATATACCTATTGCCGCTGCACCTATTAAAATATTTGCTATAACAGATGCACCCTTAATGTTTTTAACTTTGGATAAATATTTATCCAAATCCCCTTTTCCTGCCGTGCTTTGAGCAAGTTCGGATATATTTTTTGCGGCATTTTTCAGTTTTTTTGTATCAATAAAAGCAAGTGAGTCAATAGTATCGCTTCCCTTTATTGTCGGCAATTCACCCGAAATTTTAAGCATTTTTACAAGTGCATTGTCTTGGTTTTTAAATACGTATTCAAGGGCTTTATTATCATCAAATTTTACAAGGGTTTCAACCGAGTCCTTTAAACCCTCTGATGTTATAAGCTCTTTTAATTTATCATTACTTAAAAGTTGATATTCGTTTTTGATAGGTGTTTTTAAGAATTTTGCACTTAACTTTTCAAGACCTTTTTGAATGGGTTCTGCAAGACAGTAAATAAATAATATTTGAAATCCTTCTTTAAAACCTATTTCAAATCTTTCGCCTTTTCTGCCCTGAGCAAGTCTTGTTGCAGTAATACCACCGTCAAGTATAGACATATTCATAACAGGGTTATACATAAATCCTGATAAAAATTTAGATATACCGCCGCCTTTAAAAGATGTTTCTTTATTACCCATAAACTTATCAAACACGGGGCTTTTCTTTATTTCTTTATTGCAGGCGTTTTGAAGCTCCATTTTTTTCTTGTATTTTTGTTCAAGCTCTTTTTGAGTTGTTTTTTGTTTATAAACTATAAGTCCGCTCAAACCCGCTAAAGTTGCGGCGGTTGCGGTTATAAACTTTGCAACATGGAGTCTTTTGTAGAGTTTTTGAACATTTTCATTTTTTAAGATATTTTCAAGAACTTCTTTTTGCTTTACATCAGGGGCATTTTTAGCAAGAAATTCAAGCTTATCCAGCTTGCCTTGAGCATTTTTCTTTAAATTTCTAATATCAAAATCGGGGTCAGCTTTAAAAAATTTATAAACCGTTTTATCAAAAAGTTTTTTTAATAACGGTATACCGCCAATCCAGAGAGCTTCCGTTCCAAACTCTTCTATTGCTCTTTCCCTGCCATCTTCTTTAGATGCTTCTTTATTATAAATATAAGTAATAGCACAGTTGCTTAAAGTGTCTTTTGCGGCAATCGGTACTACAGAGCCGCTGTTGTTACTTAGTTGTTGAATTATTTTTGTTGTTATGCTCAAGTTTGACATTTTTTATCCCTACAAAATTACTATAGTCCCCAAATAAGGTTCATAAACCTTTGAACCCCCTTATTAATTTGTAGAGAACGTCGTATATTTTTCATTACTTTATCTACCTTCACTTATTAAATAACACTTGTGATGACATTTTTTTGCGTATTTTATACACTTTTGTTAAAAATTTTAAACTAAAAGAGCCGTCTTACAGGCGGCTCTTTGGAAAATTCATATTCAATTATTTATTTTAATCAATACGAACGTAAATGCGAGCCTCCTGTAACTTGCAAAATCTACGTCGCAGTAATTCAAATAAAGTTTTTAGCATGTAAAATACCTTCTCTTAAATTAAGCCCTAGTATTTTACACCCAAAAAATATTTTTGTCCAGCATAGTATACAATCTTTATCTATTCTTTATTTAGGCAATATTTAGATTGTCCTCAAGAGTGATTTTCATTCTGCCTGCTTCGGGGTTTAAAAACTCTATAATTATTTTATTTACCCCGTTTTTAAGGCACTCAACCTGCTCCATAAGGCGCATAGTGCCTTCTTGTCCAAGGCGAAAACGAATAGGATTAATCTCGCTTACAGAATTTGCAAAAAGCTCAACACCTTGTGTAATAAAGCTTATTGCATCTTTTGTAAACTTGTAATCGTTAATTTGGACGTACTCAAGACCGCAGATTACACCGGGGCCCAATACATTTTTAAGGTCAAACTCGATTCCCTCCTCACATGAGCGCAGAGAACCCTTTTTGTAAACCCTTTTGATTAAAAAATCAGGGACGACAGCCATATTCAACTCCTTATATTTAGTATGCGAAGATTGCGTTGTTAATTTAGAAAAGCTGATAAACTTTATGGGTCTCTATATTTATTATAACATCTTTTAAATAGTTTTTAAAGTCCCAGACCCCCTTAATCCTGTGGCTTTTTTCCCATATTACAATTTTTATTTCATTGTTTTGCTTGAGAAATTCCTTTGGAAGATAAAACTTGGACTGGTTAGCATTGTGCCTTATGTAGCGCCCTATTTTAACATCGTTTAAAAATATAGTTGCACGCCTGAATGGGGTTTTTTCCATATCAAGGACAAAAGGCGCAAAGACATTTTTGTCAAAATACTCATCAGGTATGCTAAATTCTTTCTCTAAGCATGCAAGATATGGTGCTTGAGTATCATCTGCCTCTCTTTTATCAAGGGCAATCCTGCCTCTTATGTGCCAATTTATAAGTTCATTTGTATCTGTTTTAAAGTAAATTAAGCCTCTGGGTGAGCCTATGTTGTTACTAAAACCCCTGTCAAAACCGAGATTTTGAACAAGTACGGTAATTTCATTGTCACAATCTCTAAACACGCTCGGGTTTACATCAAGGACAATGTGTTCATCTATTGTTGCAAGGTTATCGTGTTTGTAGCTGTTACGATTTAGGATTTCAAAACCGTTTATGTAAATTGCAAAAATATGCCTTGCACTAATTGCTATTTCTCTTACCTTATTTGAAATTTTACCCTTGTACCAGACAAATTCAGAGTAAACATCAGATGAGAAAGTGTCCTGCAGGCTAAAATCTTCATTGTGTTTAATTTTTTTCCAAGAAGAATAGTCATAGCCGGGTTCAATTTCAGGAGCACAGAAATAAACATCAAAATCTGTGAGCTTAATCCTCTTTGGCTGAATTTGAGGGGTGAAGCAGTGCTCGCTAAAACCGTTTTTCAAATCAAAAGTTTTTACAAGCGTCTCATTCTCAAGCGCTATTTTTCCGTTAGGATAAACAAATTTTGCGCCAAAGACAAGAGCGTTATTAAGCTTCCAACAGTCTTGAGCGGTTTTTCTTGTGACAAAAACAAGGGTCGTCTTTTTGCCGCAATCGTTATCCATACCGTAGAAAAAGCCTTCAAAATCTTCTCTATCAGCGCTTATTGTCTTTTGGACTCCGTTTTCATCTTCTATTGTGATTGAGTTTTTCTCATCGGAAAACAAAAATACGACTTCTCTATCCTTATCTTCAAGGCGCGTAAATATCTCAACGCCTGATTTTACAATAGTACAGGCTCTCAGTTTTAAATCTTGAGGGAGAATTTTCATATCAAAAGAGTCAAGATTAACCCCGTTTATCATTGTTTCGCAGGTGTTAAAATTCCTTAAAAAAAGCCATTTGCAGTTGTTTATTAAATCTCTGCGTACTTTGGCGTAGCAGTTTTGTTCAACTTCAAAATCACACTCATCAGCCTCTGTTTGAGTTAAATTGAAAGCATCAAGAAAGTAGTTTATCTCTTTTGCCTTTTTAAAATTGTCCTTAATAACACCAAGCTCACTAATGGGAGAGGCAAAGTCATAGCTTGTATAGACTTCATCAGATGACATATCAAGGATATTTGTCCCCCCTGCGCACATGTAGTGATTAAACATTGTAACGCCTTGAGAGAGTGCAGTTTTTGTCATTATGTTAATATGAGAAGTTCCCATATCTTCTCTAATGTAGTCATAACCGTAACCGAGCCACTTATCGTACCAGCCTGACTGCATTTCAGCAATAAACAAAGGAGCATTATCCTTAAACATTCTGACTACTTCTTCAAGATTATCAAGAGTATCGAATGCGTAAGTTTCCTCTCTCCAGTTGGTTTTCGGGTTAATGTAGGGGTAAATATCACACGCGTAAATATCTACATCATCAGCGTAAAGTCCTGCAATATAGGCGTCATTGTGGAATATCGGAACATTAATACCGTAAGAGCGGACAATTTGATAAAGCTCTTTTATGTATTCATTTTCTCCGCCGTTAGTTGAATACTCATTTTCAATCTGCAATGCAATTAAATTATCAAAATCTTTTATTATAGGTAAAACCTTGCCATACCAGTCCTTAAGGTGTTCCATGTAAGCGCTTGAGTATGTGTAGTCACCATCTATTCTGTTTCTTAAAACAACATCTTTTTCTTTCATTAACCAATATGGAAGTCCGCCTGCCGATACCTCAGCGTTAATATAAGGCCCCGGACGCAGGATAATAAACATATTCAAGTCTTTTGCAACCTGAAAAAGAGTTCTTATATTTTTATATCCTTCAAAATCCCAGATATCTTTTTTGGGGTTATGAAAAGACCAGCATAAATACAAATCCACACAGTTGTAGCCGCCTGATTTCATTTTTGAGAGTCTGTCTTTCCACTCATCCTCACCAAAAACCCTAAAGTAGTGCAGCGTTCCTGATTTTAAAAATTTTCTTTCACCGTCAACAATTAGCGAATATTTATCAAATTTTACATCCATAGGTAATATTTTAACTTCTGTTTTAAAATTATGCAACAATTTGTTTATTACAGGATTTGTTTAAGATACGTTAAAATATATTAAGAAATTTGCATAGTAATATTTTTTGTGCAATAATGAAAATCGTTAATAGTCTAACCATTCCTTTCTTGACTTATGCGATTTGTTCTACAAGTCGCATTTTATTTTGCTTATAAATTTATATTAACTTTTTGACCCTAAAAATCCTCATAATATAATTGTTTTATGAGGATTTTAGGAATAGACCCCGGTATCGGGATAACAGGATACAGTATTATTGAGGCGCAAGACGACTCTTACACGCTTTTATCCTGCGGCTCTATTCAAACGGACAAAGACCTGCCGCATCAAAAAAGGCTGGCAGAGATTTACCGTGACATAAAAGAAATTTGCGCTTCGTTTAACCCGCATAGCGCTGCCATAGAACAGCTTTTTTTCTTTAAAAACCAAAAAACAATTATTCCCGTTGCACAAGCTCGCGGAGTTATCCTTGCGGCACTGGAAGAATCAGGGGTTGAGATAGGAGAATATACTCCAATTGTCGTTAAACAAGTCCTCACAGGCCATGGCAGAGCAAGCAAAGATGAAGTAAAATCCATGGTGCAAAGATATGTTGAGCTAAATCCCAACACAAAGCTTGATGATACAATAGATTCAATAGCAATAGGCATATGCCATGCCAGAAATTTAGAAATTCAAAAAAAGGAGTGCATAAGATGAACAGTTTAATTGCCAAACAAGCAGCAATATACAGCCTTATTTTAGGTGCTATACTTGCAATCTTTGGGTCTTTTAACTTTCTTATAGGGTTAGTTACATTCGCACTTGCACTTTTTTGCGCACCTGCGGTTATTTTGTATCTGAAGAAAACAAACAAAATCGGCTTTCTTGAAAATCAGCAGGCAGCAGCTCTTGGCGGGCTTTGCGGTTTTTGCTCTACTATAAGCTTTTTTGTGGTATTTACTCCGCTTACTCTTATTTTTCTGAAACTTGCACCCCTTGTAAATAAAATTCTCCCTTTTATAGGCGGATATCACTACGCTTACGGCTTGCAATATCTTGTAAGATTTGATTCACTCTGGTTATTTTTCATAATTATTATAATGCTTGCAATTGTCTGCGCGCTTACTAACTCTACAACCGCTATGGGAGCAGTGTTTTTGCTTGCGCAGTTTGAAAAAAGACCTGACGACATTGAAGAAATTGACATAAATATTGAATAAAGGATAAAAAAATGAGCGAATTTCACTCTAAAATAAAAACGGTTGAATGGGTCAAAACTGGCGACCTGAAAGGAGTTTCACGAATGGTCGACCAGACATTAATACCATATGAATATAAAAAAGTTGACATTTTAACAGTGCAGCAGATGTACGACGCCATTAAAACCATGATAGTGCGCGGCGCTCCCGCTATAGGCATTTCAGGCGCTCATGGCGTTGCACTTTGTGCTATTGAGCTTCTTGAAAAAGGTGAGCAAAATTTCACGGACGAACTTAAAAAAGGCGTAGAGTATTTAAACTCTTCTCGCCCTACGGCAGTGAATTTAAGCTGGGCACTGAACGAGCAGTTAAAAATAATTGAAAAAGGCGGCACAAAAGAACAAATAACAAAAGCACTCATTGAAAACGCCATAAAACTTGAAAACGAAGATATTGAAATAAACAAAAGAATAGGTGATTTTGGAGCACAAATTGTACCCAAGGGCGCAACAATTTTAACTCACTGCAATGCGGGAGCTCTTGCGACGGTCGGATACGGCACGGCACTTGGTGTTGTAAGAAGTGCTTATGCTAAAGACAACACCGTTCAGGTCTTTGCCGATGAAACACGCCCAAGGCAACAAGGGGCACGCATTACAACTTTTGAACTTGTTGAAGACAATATACCCGTAACGCTTATAACAGATGGCATGTGTTCTTATTTTATGAAAAAAGGCATGATAGACCTTGTTGTAGTCGGAGCGGACAGAATTGCCGCAAACGGTGACACAGCCAATAAAATAGGGACTTGTACCGTTGCAATAGCAGCAAAATACTACAATGTTCCATTCTACATTGCTGCACCAAAATCTACAATTGATATGTCAATTAAAAGCGGAGACGAGATACCGATTGAGCTAAGGAGTGAAGAAGAAGTAACCGTTATTAACGGGAAAAGAATTTGCGCCGAGGGTGTAAAGGTTATTAACCCGAGCTTTGATGTTACACCAAACGAGCTTATTAAGGGTATTATAACGGAAGAGGGTATTTTTAAGCCAAACGAACTTCATAAACTCTTTATGAAATCTTAATTTGATTAGAAAAATCTTGTGTAATAAAATAACTGAATTACACGATAAGGGAATTAATTTATGTGCGGAATAGTGGGATATATAGGTAATTCAAAAGCAAGCGAAGTGCTCCTAAAAGGGCTTTCTTATCTTGAATACAGAGGCTACGACTCATCAGGCGTTGCCCTTATGACAAAAAATAAGATAGAGATTTTTAAAGCACCGGGGAAATTAAACAACCTAAGAGATGTCCTAAGCTCCGTTCAAGACATCTGCAACAAATCCACTTGCGGGATAGGTCACATACGCTGGGCAACTCACGGACTTCCTACAGAGCTTAACGCTCACCCGCATACCTGCAACTGCGGCAGCCTTGTTGTGGTTCATAACGGTATAATTGAAAACTATAAAGAACTAAAAGCCGAGCTTGAAAAATGCGGCTGCGAGTTTAAGTCTCAAACCGATTCTGAAGTTGCTGCCCACCTTATAGCACATGAATTTTCTAAATGCAAAGACTTGCTTAAAGCCATGACCTCAGCCGTTAAAAAAATTAACGGTGCGTATGCATTTTGTGCTATGCACAGAACATTGCCCGACAGAATAATTGTTGCAAGAAAAAATGCTCCCCTAATCATTGGCGTTGGAGAGGGTGAAAACTTTATAGCAAGTGATATCCCCGCCATTATTGAATACACAAAAAAAGCAATTTATCTAAATGACAATCAGGTAGCAGAAGTTAAAAAAGATTCAATTAAAATAACAGACCTAAACGGCAACATCCTTGAAAACAAGGTTGAAATGCTGCCTTTTGAACCCGTAGCACTTTCTAAAATGGGTTATAAGCACTACATGCTAAAAGAAATCCATGAGCAAAGCGACGTTGCAAGAAATGTACTTAGCGGAAAATTAAAAGACTCAAAATCTCAAATAACTCTGCAAGATGTGAAGTTAAGCGAAAATGAAATAAAAAACATAAAAAGAATTCAAATCATCGCTTGCGGAACATCGCTGCATGCGGGACTTGTAGGCAAATATATCCTTGAAAAATTTGCTAAAATTCCAACTGATGTTGAAGCCTCAAGCGAATATATTTACAGAGATACAATAGCTGACAATAACACTCTTGTAATAGGTATATCCCAATCAGGTGAAACCGCAGATACAATTACTGCAATTAAACAGGTAAAAGAAAAAGGCTCTCACGTTGTTATAATTACAAACAGACCCGATAGCACAATGGCTCGTTTGGCTGACAGTTTGCTGCCTGTTAACGCCGGTATTGAGGTATCTGTTGCAGCTACGAAGTCTTATATGGCACAGCTTTTGTCATTGTATCTTTTAACTATGTTTATTACACAAAAAATAAACCCCGAAACTATTAAAGATAAAGAAATAATTTCTCTTAAACAGGAACTGCTTGAGCTGCCAAATAAAATCGAAACCGTTACAAATGACACCGAAAAAATTAAAGCAGTAGCCAAAAAATATTCAAGCTTTAAAGATTTTATATTTATTGCCCGCGGTATTAACTACCCGACTTCACTTGAAGGCGCGCTAAAACTTAAAGAAATAAGCTACATTAATGCAACGGGCTACAGCGCAGGAGAGCTAAAACACGGCCCTATAGCAATGCTTGATGAAACTATGCCCGTTCTTGCAATACTAAATAAAGGACTTGTATACGATAAAGTCATGTCTAACTGCGAAGAAGCAAAAGCAAGGCAGGCAAAACTCATTGGAGTTTCTAACTTTATTGATAAAAAACACAAAGACTTGTTTGACGACGTGCTATTAATACCTGATGTATCAGATACCTTATCTCCTGCTTTAAATATTGTAGTATTACAGCTTCTTGCATACTATATTGCGGAATACTTGGGTAAAGATGTCGACCAGCCAAGAAATCTGGCAAAATCCGTAACTGTAGAATAAAAAAAATGGGTGCGGTTTTTTTAACCTGGAGTGCACCCAAAAGATACAAAACTTGTAAAGTTTGAACTCTATGTCTGCAGTCTTGCTCGTCGCAAGCCCTTAGGCTTGTTTTTACTCTTGCTCTGACATGTCCCACCTTATCCTCAAATAACCTGAGGAGCCGTTACCTCCTGAGCCTTGTTCAAAGGAGTCACCTACTACTCCTCCGCCTCCGCCTCCGCTTCCTCCAAATTC
>CALUSB010000004.1 GCA_944323335.1 Candidatus Gastranaerophilales bacterium | reverse complement strand
GAGAAAGCGAAAGATGAAACCGTATAATAGCGACGTAGGATAATCGAGCGCAAAGGCGCGAGATACCCACAGGAGCAGCGCAAGCAGTGTGTGAAATCTTGAGCTTTCGTTGAGAAAGCGAAAGATGAAACCGTATAATAGCGACGTAGGATAATCGAGCGCAAAGGCGCGAGATACCCACAGGAGCATGCGTAAGCCGGTGCGATAGGGTCAAACGATGAGTTTGACCCGTGCACTACGAGCATATACCGTGTGTGAAATCTTACATAAAATAAAAACCCCGCATAAATTGCAGGGTCGTGTGTTGTTGTGCTTCGGGATTGTGTTGTTAGGTGTTGATAATGCTTATCCTCATTATGCAATGAGATTTAATTTTGTTTTTTCAAGGCCTTTTTCAATGCTTTCACTTCTTTGTTTTACTGTAGAATTGAAATCAAACAGCGGAGAATTTTTTAATGTTCCGACAAAACCTGTGAACAAACCGCCTAAACCGCCTTGAACCATATCATTGCTTTGAGCGGGAGCTTTAACAAGCTCATTGCTTCTGTAGCCAAAGCTTATGTTTCTATTTAGTGTACTATTTACATTATTTATTGCATTTATAGCTAACATTTCTCTTTTCTTTAACCTCTTGTTTTTTTGTTTTTAGTGTTTGTCTAACACTTTATCTTTATACTCACATTATGTACCTAAAAAATTCATTTGTCAACCCCTGTATTAAAATTTTTTATTTTCAAGTATAGCAAGGGTTTTAGGCATATTTTTAAGACCTTTATAAAATATTAATCTACAAAATTGTCTAATGTACACTTATTTTTTATTGTGGCATGCCTCAAAAAAATACTACCCGCATGTACTATTGCGAAGTTGACATAAGTATTGTTATATATAATTAATCTTTTTCATACTTCCAGCTATTCTTAATTCCAGACAGTTTGGGGCTTATGCCCCATTTTTTTTATTCTAAAAATACACAACTTTTCATATCCTAAAAAATTCAATATATATTTAAAATAAAAAGATAAAATGTAACTTTTACAATTGTTCTGTTTTGTGAAGAGTTTGTACAATGTGCTATAATTTATTTAATGGATGAGAATTTAGAACTAAAATTACATAACCTGAAAACAAAAGCCATAAACGCTCTGGAAAACACCCGGCTTTACGGCTTTAAAGGTGCAGTATCAAAGCTTTTGGGTCTGACTGTTGAGGTTAAATTGCCGGGACTTAAAATCGGCGACTTGTGCTACATTCAAACCTACACGGGAGAAAAAAAAGCCGCCGAAGTTGTAGCATTTAAAGGTGACACGGCTCAACTTTTACTTCTTTATGACGGAGAAGGCATCGGACAAGGCAGCCTTGTTGAAACAACGGGCGGGCCTATTATGTTGCCTGTGGGAGATTTTTTGCTCGGCAGGCTCATCAATCCTCTTGGAGAGCCGCTTGACGGGCGTCCGCTTGATTTAACAAACGCTCAATATATGAACATAAACGGCACTATTCCTGACGCTTTTCATCGCCCTATTATTAAAAACTCAATCTCAACGGGTATAAGGGTAATTGACTCACTTCTTACAATGGGTCAAGGACAGCGTATGGGGCTTTTTGCAGGCTCGGGGGTGGGAAAATCCACTATGCTTGGTATGATAGCAAGAAACTCTGAAGCCGATATAAACGTCATGGCGCTAATTGGAGAACGCGGCAGAGAGGTAAAAGAATTTATTGAAAACTCGCTTGGCCCCGAGGGCATGAAGCGCTCGGTCATTGTCTGCTCGACGGGCGACCAGCCGCCTCTTATCAGACAAAAGGCTCTTCTTGCAGCAACTACGGTGTGTGAGTATTTTAGAGACCAAGGTAAAAAAGTATTTTTAATGACAGACACGGTAACGCGTTGCGCTATGGCGGGGCGTGAAGTTGGTCTTTCAATCGGTGAACCTCCTACTATGAAAGGCTATCCGCCCTCAATATTTTCTTGGCTGCAGCGCGCGCTTGAGCGTACAGGAAACTCTGAAAAAGGTTCAATAACCGCACTTTACACCGTGCTTATGGAAGGAGATGACATAACAGACCCCATTGTAGATACTGTAAGGGGTATTGTTGACGGACACATTTTCCTATCGCGTAAGGTTGCAGAGATGAACCATTACCCTGCTATTGACCCTCTTGGTTCAATTTCCAGGTTATTTACGGAAATTACCGACAAAGAACATCAGGAAGCCGCGCAAAAAATGCGCCGTTTGCTTGCAATGTATCGAGAAAATAAAGACCTTATTGACGTTGGTATGTATCAGGCGGGCTCTAACCCGAAACTTGATATTGCAATTGAGCTGATGCCCCAGATAAACGCTTTCTTGCAGCAAAAAGTCTCTGACACGGTCAGCATGGCAACTACCATAAAAACTCTTAAAGATATGATGCGAGGGGTAGAAATTTAAGCTTCGCTTGTTTTAAAGTAATCGCAGATAAGTTTCTTTTTGGTATGAATTCTTAAAAGCCTTTTAATTTTTTCTTTGATAGAGGGCTTATGGCAGATTTTATTGTACTTTTGCATAAGCACAGCTTTTTTAATCAAAGTTTTATTATAAACCCTCTCTAAACCTGCGTTTTCAGATATTTGAGGTTCTAATTCTTTTAATTTTTTCTTACAGTTAATAATCTCAACCTTTAGGGCTTCTAATTTTTTCTTATCCATATAAACCTTAATAACGGGGAATTACGGGAATATATTACAACATATTTTCTCTTAAAAGTTCCTCTAAAGAATGGAAAAAGTTTTGTTGCACAACAAGTATAATAATTATATGAAAAAGCGCACAATTGCATATCTTCAAACACACTGGGACAGAGAGTGGTACAGAGAAAAAGAAGAGTTCAACCTGAGGCTTCTTGAGGTTTTTGATGAAGTTATAGAAGAACTAAAGAAAAACAACGCTCCATGTTTTTATTTTGACGGGCAAACAAGCGCTATTATTGACTATTTAAAATTCAGAGAAGAAAAACTCACTGACATTAAAAAACTAATTAAAGATAAAAAACTCTATATCGGGCCTTTTTTTGTAAGTGCTGACGCTTTTTTGGTGAATTTAAGATGTCTTATAAAAAACCTTGAAAAAGGTATGGGATATTCAAAAAACCTTGGTTGCAGCGACTTTATAGGATATTTGCCCGACATTTTCGGACATTCAAGAGGGGTTTTTGAAGTTTTAAAAAAATTCAATATAAAAAACTCTCTCATCTGGCGCGCAACAGGCAGCATAAAAAATGAAATGAACCTAAGGGGCGTACATACTGCAAGGCTGAGTGAGGGATATTTTATAGACATATTGCACCAAAATCTGCCTGATGATGTTCTTGCTCAAAAGCTTGAAGAAATTTTAGATAAAATTGCAAAAAATTCTTCCGACACGCTTATTTTACCCCTTGGCGGCGACCATTTGGGAATTATAAAAAATGCATCGGAAAAAATAAAAAATATAAATAAATACTTAAAAAAATACGAAATAGAACTCTCGAGCCCTTTTAAATATTTTAATGAAGTAAGTTTTAAAGGTGCTAAAAGCTACAGCGGAGAGTTTTTAGACAATTCTGACAGTAATATTTTAGGCGGGGTGTTTTCATCAAGAATTTATCAAAAAGTGCAAAACTCAAAACTCATGCACAAAATTTCACGCATAATTGAGCCTATGAATTTCTTTCTTAATCTGAATTATGACAAAAACATAAACTACGCTTACGAACTTATTTTAAAAAACCATGCCCATGACTCAATTTATGGCTGCTCAACCGATAAAGTGCACAAAAATGTTGATATGCGTTTTGAAAAAGCAGATGAAATACTATCAGGACTTGAAAAAAGATTTATAAGAGATTTTCATAAAAACACTAAAAAGCCAGATAAATTGGGTGTTTTTAACCTGTCGGGATACAAAAACACAGGTGTTGTAAAATTTGTAAGCGAATATAAATTTAAAAACGCTCAAATAATCTCAAAAACTAAGGGTTTTAGCGACTCAAAACTCTATGACATAAGGCAAGTACCGGTGACAGAGGATATTTTAACTCTTTATGAACAAATAGCCCAAGTTGAGCCGCAGCAAGGGTTTAGCTACAAAACTCACAACATTAAAAAATCTCAAAAGAAAGTTTTTGTAAAAGAAAACTCTATTGAAAACCCATATTTAAAACTGACTTTTAAAGATAGAAAAATAAATATTGAAGATAAAATTTCAAAAAAAGTTTATAAAAATTTCCTTAAAATAACAGACACCAAAGACCACGGCGACAGTTACAACTACGCTCCGGCATCATTAGAGAACATTATTGAACCCATAAAATCAAAAGTTGTACAAAATGGCGACATACAGGGTGTATTAAGGATTTATTATAAAAATCTTGAGCTTGATGTAATTTTAAACAATGAAAGCAGGTTTTTTGAATTTTGTGCAAATATAAACAACAAAACCAAAAATCACAAACTGCAGGCGGTCTTTAAGCTTAATGATTTAATCTTTGAAACATTTGCGCAGGATAATTTAGGGGTTACAAAAAGAGAGTGTGACCCGCATTATTCACTTTATAAAAACCAGCCTGCAAAGCGCCCAAATGAACTTAAGACAAATTCTTTCCCTATGCTGAACTTTGTGCACGCGCAAGATGTAAGTGTAATGGGAGAGGGCACAAACGAGTATGAAATATATAAAAAAGAGCTTAGAATTGCACTTTTAAGAGCTACGGGAATTTTATCCAATCCAAAATGCGCCTCTCGCTCTATTCCTGCGGGGCCTCCTTTAATAACTGAAGATTTACAATGCTTAGGACGTCACAAAATCCGCTTTGGACTTTATTTTACAGATAGTGTTTATAAAACTTACCAATATTTAGATGAGTTTTTAGGCACAAGTGTTTCTTTTGTTCAAGATTGTGAAATTGAAGAAAAAACTTTTATGAAAATAAAGGAAAATCAAATATTCTATGGAATAAATGATAATAAAGAAGCAATTTTGTACGATATTAAAAAAGATAAACTGGATTTTATCAAACTTACCTAACCTTTAAAACTTGCAAAGAATTTAAAAATTTAATAATATTATAATATTCATAAGAAATTTAGGTAAAAATGTCTAAAGGTTACAGTGCAAAATGGATAATAGCTTCTGATGGCAATCTTTATGAAGATTGCACTCTTGTTGTGGATGAAGGCAAAGTTGAAAGTATTGTAAAAACTTCAGAACTCAACAAAGACGAGTGCAAAAACGTAAAAGACTACGGCAGATGTGTAATCACCCCGGGGTTTGTGAATTTACACAACCATCTTCAATATACTGATATAAATATTAAACAAAACGGCATTAAATACGCATTTAAAAAAGCTTACACACAGTTTAGAAAACATTATTTTATAGCCGGTATTAAGAAAAATTCTTTTGTGTGGAAACTGGCAGACCTTTTAAGCAAGTATTTTTGCTTAAGTTCGGATAATAAACTCGCTTCTTTTAAAAAAGGGCTTGAACTGTCACTTTTAAACGGCACAACCTGCGTTGCTCAATTATCTAAAGAAAGCAAGTATTTTAAAGTTTTAAATGACCTGCCCATAAAAACTTATCTTTTCTTTGAGCTTTTCTCAGACTCTGCTGAGAGCAGTAAAGAAGAATTCAGGTCTATTCAGAAAAAAATTGATAAACTAATAAAACAAAAATCCGAAAATACATTCGTGGGCGTTGCTCCGCATAGTGTTTGCTCGGTGCATAAAAGATTATTTAAAATTCTTGTTAAATATTGCAGAAAAAATAATATCTTAATGACAATAAGAATATCCGAAAGCCAAGAAGAAAAAGACTGGCTCAGATACGGTTTTTCAGATATTGATTTGTTAAACGAATTAACGGGACAAAAGAAATTTGACCCTATATATAAAGGCGTGACATCTGTTCAATACCTTGCTCAAATGGATGTAATAAATAAAAGGCTTATTGCAAGTTACGGCAACTTTTTAAACGATGATGACCTTGAAATTTTAAAAGAAAATAAGGTTGCTCTTGCCTATTGTCCAAGAGTTAGCAAAAATCTTCACAATAAAATGCTTGATTTTGATAAAGTGCTTGAATTTTTCCCAAACAGGTTTGGTTTTGGCACAAATTCTCTTGCATTTAATGAAGATATGAGTCTTTTAAATGAGCTTAGATATGTAAATAACGGCAGATTAGACGCACTTGAGGCTGTTAGGTATCTTACGATAGTGCCAGCTAAAATTTTAAGACTTGATAACATTATAGGAAGCCTTGAAGTTGGCAAAGACGCTGATTTTAATATTTTTGAACTTGGTGAAAACGAAGACTATAAAAACATCTTAGACAAATCACGTCCTGATTTTGTCTATATTAAAGGACACAGAAAAGTTCACAAGGGTGAATTAAGATAATAAAAACTATTCGGGCAAAGTCCTTGTATACAGTCTCAATTTAACTTTTGCAATGAGTACTTTTTTGTCTTTATCCCAAGGATTTAGTTCAACCTCGGCAAGGTTAGTTACATATTGCTCTTTCATAATAGTTTTGAAGAATGTTTGAATTTCAGTATATGAACCAACAACAACCATATTAAGTTCGCAAGTATTATACCCCTCAAGCTTTGCGGCAAATATAGCATCTTCTTGCGGTGAATAATTATAATCAATTGCTCTAATTCTGATACCGCTTTGCTGTGCTATTGTTAAAACGAGCTCAAACAATGGTGCAAAAGAAGCATCAGGGCTAAATTGCATATCGGGAGCCTCAAAAATTACCTTGCCGTCTTTTACGACCTTTTTTTGCCTATTTTGAGCATCCTGCTGCATTTTAAGCATATTGTATTGTTCAACAACCTGTTCATATTGAGCCTTATTTGATTTTAAAAGTTTTACGGCATCAATGCTCTTTGTAAATTGAGGAATTACAAAATTAACAAAAAGAACAACAACAAGAAGAATCGGTGCAGCATAAACCGCATTTTCTTTTAAAATATTAATTGCTATTTTTAGTGTTTTGTCCATTTGTGTTCTTCCGGATTAATTATTTATATCAACAGGCTGAAGAGCATTGGGCGGTGCTGTATCAGAACCTGTATTTTGAGGCTGTTCGCCTTGATTATTATTTTGGTTTTGATTTTGTTCAGCAGGATTTAGAGATTTATTTCTTGGTGATTTCACGTTAGAAATTTCAAAATCATAGAATTTTGCACCTAAATCAGGGGCTGCTATATCAAAATTATCTCCGTTAACTTCAGTTAATATTTGAAGCTTATTTAGTTTAATACTTGATTGAGGAGATATAACCTTTAGGCTTTTATAATAGTTGTAAATATCTGCAATGTTTGCACTTACACCTTCTATTGCAACTTTTTCGCCATTTTTATTGTAGTAATATTGAAGCCATACAGACTGAGGAATATCTGTTGCTATAGAATCATAAAAACTTATTGCTTTTTTATTTGTATCAATTATTTTTGTAACAAGTGTTTCAATATCAACTATACCGCCTTGTCCCATAATTGAATTAATCTGTTCTTGAATTTGAGCGGTTTGTGTTTGGAACTCTGATGCTTTTTTATTTACCTGTGTTTCAAGCAAATAAAATAAGCCGTATATCAAAGCGCAAATACCAATAAGAACTCCGGCAATTATAAGAAGAGCTTTTCGTGCCACTTCTTGTGTAACAATAATTTCCTTGTCATAAAACTCAAAAGTAAAATATGCTTCTCCAAAAGAGTGCATTTTACTTAAAATATTTAAGTCAAGAATTTTTTCTTCCATATGCTCTGTGGCAAAAATACCAAGTAGTGCATATGTTATAGCTGCAGCCTCATTTTCCATGACAGAAGAAGTAATTTTTATTGGGGGGACTTTTGAATATTTATTGCTGTCATGAGCTATTATTTCTTCATCAAAAGTAATCTGTGTTTTTAAAACTTCAGCACAAATTTCATCAGATTGGCTTAAAATAAATAATTTCTTTGCAGGGAAGTTAGGAAGAACTTGAGAAACTGATGTAGCAATTGCTTGATATGCTTCTTCATATGAAAAAGATTTAATTGCAAGCGGAACCTCAGTGTAGTCAACAAGTCTTGACCCTTGCATAGAAAACATGGCATAACTGTTAGAATTTACAAGAAGTAAATTCCAGTTAGTGTTCTCATCAACATCATCGCCGATAGCACCTGTAAACCATAAACCGCGAATTGTAGCAGAATAAGAACTTTCTAAACCAATAAGATTTGAACCGAGTTCTATAAATATTTCTTTTATCTGATTAACCGCAGTTTCTTGAAAAGAAGTGTAGGCTATAATTCTTTTGTCAGTTGTAGTGTTGGTAAGTAAATCAGTCCAAGCACTGACAGGTTCAACTCTTTTAAAGATATAATTATCTTCTGCTTTTGATAATATAGCATTATTTATGGCTTCATCACCAATAATAAGGGGAAGGCTTTCAAAATCCAAATGAACATTCGGCAAAGTCAAATAAACACTGGATTTTAAATTTATATCAAGCTCTTTAAATAAATCTATAATAGTTGCCTTAAAGACCGAATAATCTTGAATTTCTCTTGTCGCAACATTATATTCAATAGGTCTTCTTGCGTATTTAATGATTGTAGGGCTTTTTTTATCAAGCAGAGCAACTTCTACACCAATGTTTGGTGTAACCGAAACTCCAACTATTTGTTTTGTTGAATTAACAAACTGTGCCATTAAATATATTTAACTCGTAATAATACTATATTATCTATTTTATAATACAATAATCAGTACAAATTAAAAACCTTTTTAAAAAAAATATACAATAAACGGAGTAAAGAAAATGCAAAATTCCTCTGATAAATTTAATAACTACATCTACGGAAAAAATTCCGTGCTTGAAACAATCAGTCAAAACCCTAAAAGAATAAACAAAATTTTCTTTTCTGACGGTATAAATTTTGACAACAGATTAAAAAAAATAAAAGAATTGGCAGATAAAAATTCTATACAGGTACAATTTACAAATCTTAACAAGTTTAACAAATATTTTCAAGAAAATTCAGACAAAATTCAAAACATAAATTTTCAAGGAGTTATTGCCTCTGTTTCACCTGTTGAATACTTGGATTTTGATGAATTTTTAAACAAAAAATCTGACGATTTTAGAAAAATTGTAATTTTAGACGGTGTTGAAGACCCTCACAATTTTGGTGCAATTTTAAGAACATTGGCTGCAGCAAAGTATGATGCCGTAATTGTGCCAAAACACAGAAGCTGCCCTATAACCTCAACTGTTGAGAAAACTTCATGCGGGGCAATAAATTATATTCCTGTAATAAAAACAAATAGCCTCCCGACTATTGCAGATATCTTGAAAAAAAACGACTGGTGGATAATTGCAGCAGACGGACAAAGTAAAGATAATTATTTTGACATAGATTACAAAAACATGAATTTTGCCGTTATACTTGGCGCAGAAGGGGAAGGAGTTTCTAAAACTTTACTTAATAAAGCTGATTTTAAAGTAAAAATTCCATGTGCTATAGAATCACTGAATGTTTCTGCCACTTGTGCCGTTATAGTTTATGAAAGTATAAGACAAATACTTCAAAAATAGTTTGTTTATATGTCAAAAAATTGTATAATAATTTAAGGCTTTTTGGAGAAAAAAATGAAAACTAAAAGTTCAAAACACCATATAGAAGAAGAACTCACGGATGAAGTCTTTGAGATGGATGATATTGATAATCTTGAAGATGACAATGAGGAATCTGAAGAGTTAAAAGAAAAACACGAAGACTACAGAACAATAAGCGCTGATGATTCCGTTAAAGTTTATCTGCAGCAAATAGGTAAAATTCCTCTTTTGTCTTTTGAAGAGGAACTAAAAGTTGCAAAAGAAATTAAAGAAAATAACTCACAAAAAGCAAAAGAAATTTTAATAAATGCAAATTTAAGGCTTGTTGTATCTATTGCTAAAAAATACATAGGACGCGGGCTTTCTTTTCTTGATTTAATTCAAGAAGGTAACATGGGGCTTATGAAAGCTGCAGAAAAGTTTGATTATTCTAAGGGTTATAAATTTTCAACCTATGCTACCTGGTGGATACAGCAGTCTATTACAAGAGGTATAGCAGATAAGTCACGTATGATAAGGCTTCCCGTTCATATGATTGAAACTTTGGGAAAAATTAAACGCGCAACGGTTGAACTTTCTACAGAGCTAAATCGCGTACCTACAAAAGAAGAGGTTGCTCACAGAATAGGTATGAGCCCTTCAAAATTATCTGCTCTTATGAAAAGCGCACAAAGCACAATAAGTATTGAAACACCTGCTAATCAAAAAGATGATTCATCTAAAATTGCCGATTTTATCATTGATGATTCTCATCTTACGCCTGATACAAAAGTTACTCAGGAAAACCTTTTAACAGATGTACACAAAATGCTTAATCAATTAAACCAAAAAGAAAAAGACGTGCTTATTATGCGCTATGGCCTTGATGACAACGGGCAAAAGAAAACTTTAGATGAAATAGGCAGCCGTTACGGTGTTTCTCGAGAACGTATAAGACAAATTGAAACTCGTGCCATTTCAAAACTTAAAAAACTCTGCAGAAATCAAAACCTGAGCGGCAATTTAAAAAACTACATCGGTTTATAGTTTAAGATTTCAATCTGCGTGATTCTATTAAAACCATAAGACAAGAGATATCAGCAGGTTTAACTCCGCCTATTCTAAGCGCCTGGGCCAGAGTTTTGGGGCGAACTTTGTCGAGTTTTTCTTTTGTTTCGGTTGATATTTGTTTTATTGCAAAATAATCAATATCTTCAGGAATATTAATGCGCTCCATTTTATCGGCACTTTCTATCTGGCTTGCCTGACGCTTAATATAGCCGTCGTATTTTATTTTTATTTCCGCCTGCTCAAGAACTTCTCTTTTAAAATACTCGTCAATATATTCTCCGCAAGTTTGATAATTTAGTTCAAAAAGCACATTATAGTCAATGTTTGGGCGTTTTAGAAGTTCATAAGCGCTTTTTCCGACATCAAGCCCCTCGTTATATTTTGCAAGAATTTCTTTATTTTCCTGTGTGGGAGAGATTTTTGTATTTTTAAGATTATTTAGTTCAAGCTCAATTTGTTCTTGTTTTTTTCTAAATCTTAAAATCATATCTTCACCTAAAAGCCCGCAGGAATAACCCATTTCCATAAGTCTTTCATCGGCGTTATCCTGTCTTAAAACAAGCCTGTACTCGCTTCTTGATGTTAACATTCGATAAGGTTCATCTAAGTCTTTTGTAACCAAATCATCAATGAGAGTGCCGATATAAGAGTTAGCGCGCGTAAGCTCGAGGTGATTTTTATTTTGCAGATAATTGACCGCATTAATTCCTGCGACAAGCCCTTGTGCTGCGGCTTCCTCATATCCTGAAGTGCCGTTTATCTGACCTGCAAGGAAAAGCCCTTTTATTTTTTTTGTCATTAAAGAATAATCAAGCTCAAGAGCGCTTACTGAGTCGTACTCAACAGCGTAAGCAGGTTTTATGACAGATACATTTTCTAATCCCGGAAGAGAATGCAGCATATCAAATTGTACTTCAATCGGTAAACTTGTGGAAAAACCCTGTACATAAACTTCATATGTGTCTTTTCCCTCAGGTTCAATAAAAATATGGTGCGAGGGGTTTTGCGCAAAGCGAACTACTTTATCTTCAATACTTGGGCAGTATCTCGGGCCTCTGCCGTGAATTAAGCCCTGATAAAGAGGTGATTTATCAAGATTAGAGCGAATAATTTCATGAGTTTTTTGAGTTGTTTTTGTTAAATAACAAGGCAGCTGCTCTCTTATGGGTCTGTTTGGTTTAAAAGAGAAAAAGTTTGGCATGTTATTTATTACTTTATCAGGCGGCTGAATTATTAATTTTGAATAGTCTATTGTTCTGCCATCAACTCGAGCAGGTGTGCCTGTTTTTAGTTTTTTTATTTTAAGGCCGTGCTCTTTAAGACTTTTAGATAATCCTATAGCTGCTCTTTCACCTAGTCTTCCTGCACTAAAGGATTTTAGACCGATGTAAATTTTTCCCTCTAAGCTTGTTCCTGTTGTTAAAATTACCGTCGGTGCAAAGTACTCAAGTCCAAGCTCATCTTTTACACCTTTTATAGAGTTGTTTTCTACAATAATTTCAGTTATTTGAGTTTGTTTAAGAGAGATATTTTCTTCACTCTCTAAAAGGTTTCTAAAATATCTCATATACTCTTTTTTATCGGATTGAGCACGCAGCGCACGCACCGCAGGGCCGCGCGAAGAGTTTAACATTTTTAGCTGCACATATGTATTATCTGCAGCATCCGCCATAACACCGCCAAGTGCGTCAATTTCTCTTACAAGGTTTGACTTTGCAGGGCCGCCTATAGCGGGATTACATGGCATAAGACCAATATTATCAAGGTTTAGCGTACAAAATAAAACTTTTGCGCCAAGACGGGCAGCACTAACTGCTGCCTCAATTCCCGCATGGCCTGCACCAACTACAATTGTGTCGAATTTAAACATTTTACTTTAATATTGCAAGAACAGCTTGAGTTACATCAACTCCGCCTGCTACAACAGAATCTTTGTTTAAAACAACATCAAGTTTCTTTTGAACTCTCACTTTTTCAACTGCTACGCTGATTTTTTTAGTTAAATCAATTTCATATCTGCTTCTTGTAGCAAGGTAGTCTTTTTGCCTTTTTTCAATTTCAGCCAAAGCTGCTTTTCTGATATTGGCTTTTTGAGCAGGTGTTTTTGCGTTTGCTACTTCCTTATCTTTTTGAGTTGTATAAGTTTTGATATTTTTTACTTTGTTATTTAAATCAGTTGTATATTTTTTTGCAAGAGGGTAAGTTTTTGAAATTGTGTCGTAGTTAACATAGCCGATGCCTGCAGCATTTGAAGCAAGTGTTAAAAACATAAAACTCATAATTGAAAGAATTACTTTTTTCATTATTTTCTCCTTTTATTTTTAGAGTATTCTTTTTGCACCCTCATTGTCAAGAGGCAGTGAATAAAACTGTGTATTTACGTTTATATCATTCCAGGTAGACGATACTATTTCTTTAACTTCACCTATATTTGCTCCGCAAGATACAACACCTATTGCAGGCCCTGCACCGCTTAAAAAGCAGCCTATAACACCTTTTGTATGTCTTAGATTATCCATAATAGAGCTTAATCCGGGAACGAGTTTTTTTCTGTAAGGTTGATGAAGTTTATCCCTCATTGCCATTTTTAAAAGTTCAGCATCATGGGTGTGCAGTGCTTCTATAAACATAGCAGAATGTCTCAGATTATACGCTGCATCTTTAAGAGCTACTTCATTTGGGAGTACGGAGCGGGAAATTTCCGTTGCAAGTTCATAATCGGGAATACAAACAGTTATTTTCCAATCATCATACCAAGGGAGTTTTCTATAAATCACACTTCCGTCTTCTTCCCAGCTGGATAATGTTACACCGCCTTTAATAGCAGGAGTGATATTATCAGGATGTCCTTCTATTTCTGTTGCAATAGATAATAATACAGCTTCATCAGCCGGATTTCTCAAGAGTTCATTTGCCGCCATCAAGCCGCCTACAATAACCGAAGCAGATGAGCCAAGCCCGCGCGCTACGGGGATTTGAGTTTTTATTGTTATTTTCATCTCATCAGGACTTTGACCGATGTAACTGTATAAAAGCTCAATTGCTTTATACACTATGTTATTTTTATCTGTCGGTATATTTAAAACTTTTTCCTGATTTTTTTCATCTATTATATTAATTTCAACTCCGGAACCGGGCAAAACGGTTTCTTCCACAATAACCGTATTATATATAGGAAGCGCCAAACCAAGACAGTCAAAGCCGCAGCCAAGATTTGCCATTGTAGCCGGAACTTGAATACCTACTTTCATTTTTACCTCACTTGAACAGGCATAATCAAGCAAACATAAGAATCATTTTTTGTTTCATCTTCATTAGATGGTTTAAACAAAGTAGCGCTAAGGCTTGTAGCGATTTCTATTTTTACTTTTTTAGTGTCCATATTTTTTAAACTGTCTAAAACATATTTATAGTTAAAAGCTATAATTATTTCATCAAAATTACTGTCAACATCGATAAAGTCTTTACCTGAACCGGCGTCAGGAGAATCTGTACTTAGTTCAAGAGAATTTTGATTGAAAGAAAATTTTATAATGTTTGTGCGCTCGTTAACCATAACACAAACTCTCTCGATAACCCCTATAAGTTCTTCTCTGTCAATGTAGACAATTTTATCGTTATTTGTAGGGATTAACTGCTGATATTTAGGATATGTTCCGTTTATGAGTTTTGATTGAAAAACTACATCTTCAAAGTTAAACTGGATTTTTGCTTTTTCAAGCTTTATTGTTACTTTTTCATCTTCTATGATAGATGAAATTCTGATAAGCTCTTGCAGTGTTCTTGAAGGAACAATAAAAATAGCACTGTCATCTTTTGAATTAATTTCTTTTGATGCGCGGGTTAAGCGATTACCATCCGTTGCAACAATTTCAAGAGTATTGGAGTCAATATTAAAACACACACCCGATAAAACACTTGCGCTTTCATGCAACGCTGCAGAAAATACTACCTGTTTAACCCCTTTTATAAGAGTGTTTTTGTTTATTTCAAAAGATTTTTGGTTTTCTTCCGAAACTTCTTCGTCAAAAACTTTTGGAAATTCGTTTGCACTTATTCCTATAAGTTCAAATTTTGCCTTGCCGCAGCTTATTGTAACTATGTTGTTATCAGGATTTAGAGAAAGAGTAATAGGTTTATTGTCAAGTTTTGTGGTAATTTCTCCAAGTCTTTTTGCACTAAGAGTTATTTTACCTTCTTTTGCAACTTGAGCTTTTATTTTATGACTTATTGATAAGTTTAAATCTGTTGCACAAAATTTTACTCTGTCGTTTGATACCGTTTCAATTAATATATTTGAAAGAACGGGTTGCGTACCTTTTTGAGCGGTAATTTTTTCAACAACTTTAATCCCGTTTAAAAGCTCTTCTTTACTTAAGATAATTTCCATACTCTTCCCTTTTATATTTTATATTAATTATATTATAAAAAAATAATAATACATAATAATACAATAACTTTTGTGCAAAACTCCAAAAACCCTTATAAATACTGATATTTTACCTGTTCAAAACTCTTGATATTTTTGCACAGTTTTTAACAGGCAAGAGTAAAGCAAATAATGTTATCATAAGAGGCTTTTTTAAGCTCACAAACTGCCTCATTTAAGGTTGCACCGGTGGTTGTAAGGTCGTCTATAAGTATTATGGTTTTATTTTTGTATTTTTTATTTAACCTGACTTTAAAGGCGCCACGTACGTTTTGGGCCTTTTTATCCGCTCTTATTTTATACTGCGGAGTAGTATTTTTTGTTTTTTTAATAACATTAAAATCAGCCTTAATGCCCGTCAGATAGGAAAATTCTTTTAATATAAGCTCTGTATGACAATAACCGCGCTGAAAAATTCTGAATGGGTGGCTTGGAATGCACACTAATATTGAGTTTTTAGGATTTAGATTTAAATCATTTTCCTTGCACACCTGTTTAAAGTACTCAAAAAGCAGAGATGCAGCTGGTTTTGCAGCACTTTTTCTTTTATTGAATTTAAAATTTCTGATTAAATTTTTTATGGTGTCTTCATATCGAAAAGCACAAAAAATATTAACACCCTGAACTTTTCTCTGTGCAAAAGGTGATAGTTTTTGAACAGATTTTAAACAGTTTTTGCACAGAATTTGATTTGTTTTTGAACAGCCGCAGACAACACATTTTTGTTTATATATTAAATCTGCGAACTGTTCAAAAAAATCTTTTAGCATTATTTACCCACAATACCATCAAGCGGAGAAGAAGCACTTGCATAGGCTTTTTTTGGTATTCTGCCTGCTTCATAAGCACATCTTCCTGCCATAACTCCGTATTTAAAAGCTTCAGCCATTTTCACAGGGTCATCAGCTTTAGCTATTGCGGTATTAATTAAACAAAAATCAGCTCCCGCTTCCATTACAAGAGAAGCATCAGAGGGGACACCGATTCCTGCGTCAACTACAACAGGAATATTTGCCTGCTCGATTATTATTTTTATATTTTCTAAAGTTTTTACACCCTGACCTGTTCCGATAGGGCTTGCTAAAGGCATAACAGTAGCACAACCTACCTCTTCAAGTCTTTTTGCTAAAATCGGGTCTGCGTTAATGTAGGGAAGAACACAAAAACCTTCTTCAACAAGTTGTTTTGCTGCTTCAAGTGTTGCAATGGGGTCAGGCAGCAAAAATTTAGGGTCGGGTATAACTTCAAGTTTTATCCAGTTATTTATACCCATTGCTCTTGATAATCTTGCAACTCTAAGAGCTTCATCAACCGTTGCACACCCTGCAGTGTTAGGCAAAAGCCAGTATTTATTTGTATCAATATAATCCATTAAGCCGACGTGCCCTTGAGCGTTGTCGTTAACTCTTCTTATTGCAACGGTTACAATCTCAGCTCCCGAGGCACTGTGAGCTTTTTGCATAGTTTCAAAATCATCAAACTTACCCGTGCCGACCATAAGGCGGGAAGTAAATTCTCTATCGCCAATTTTTATTTTTTCCATTTTTTAAAACCCTCCCGTCTTAATTTTAAGCCAAAAATAAAATTTTGTAGTAGTATTAAAGTATGAAAACGATATTTGAAAAGGATAAATCTCTGCACTCTAAACCTTTATTTAAAGGTGAAATTGAGTTTAACAAAAGAACATCCCCTCTTAATTTGCCTGATATGTCAGAACTTGAGGTGATGAGGCACTTTAAAGAACTTTCTGATAGAAATTTTTGTGTAGAAAAAGGCTTTTATCCTCTCGGCTCTTGCACTATGAAATATAATCCAAGGGTAAACGAGCAAGTTGCAAGAGATGAAAATTTTCTAAATCTGCATCCTATGCAGTCTGATATTGACTCTCAGGGTGCTCTTGAGATTATGTATGATTTAGAGCAAATGCTAAAAATCATTACAGGAATGGATGCTATTACTCTTCAGCCGTGCGCAGGAGCTCATGGCGAGTTTTGTGCAATGAGTATAGTAAAAAAATATTTTTTACAAAAAAACGACATTAAAAGAAAAAAAGTTATAATCCCTGATAACGCCCACGGTACAAACCCGATGAGCGCTAAGATGAACGGTTTTGACTGTATTGAAGTAAAGTCCGATGTATCAGGCGGGGTTGATATAAAAGAGCTTGAAAACATTATAAATACCTGTGGGGATGAGATTGCAGCCATTATGATGACAAACCCTAATACTTTAGGGCTTTATGATGAAAATATTTTAAAAATATCTGATTTAATGCATAAAAACGGCTCATTACTTTATTATGACGGGGCAAATCTTAACGCAGTTATGGGTCATACAAACCCCCGCTTAATGGGTTTTGATATAGTTCACCTTAACTTACACAAGACTTTCTCTACTCCGCACGGCGGCGGAGGCCCCGGGGCAGGCCCTGTTGGGGTTGTTGAAAAATTAAAAGATTATCTGCCGACTCCTACAATTGAATTTGACGGGGAAAAATATTTCAGAAATTATGATAAGCCTTATTCTATAGGCAAGGTAAGCACATATTACGGTAATTTTTCAGTACTTGTAAAAGCCTATACTTATATTTTAATGATGGCAAAAGACTTAAAAAATGCAAGTACAGATGCTGTTTTGTGCGCTAATTATATAAAAGAAAAACTAAAAAAATACTATAAACTTCCATATGACAGAGCTTGTATGCATGAGTTTGTTTTATCGGGAGATTTACAAAAAGAAAAAGGTGTATCAACACTTCAAATTGCAAAGAGGCTAATGGATTCAAACTGCCACCCGCCAACGGTTTATTTCCCTTTAATTGTCCATGAGGCAATGATGATTGAACCTACAGAAAGCGAATCCAAGGAAGTTTTGGATAACTTTATAAATATTATGATTGAAATTGCAAAAGAAGTTGACTCAGACCCAAAGAGTTTTGAAAACTATCCCTCAAAAACACCTGTTTCAAAGGCTGATGAAACTCTTGCGGCAAGACATTTGAATATAAAATATGAATTTAACAACTGAAGATTTTAACTACAATTTACCCGATGAACTTATTGCAAATTATCCTTTAAAAAAGCGTGAAAATGCAAGAATGATGGTTTTGCACAAAAACAGCAAAACCCTTGAGCACAAGCACTTTTTTGATATTGTTGATTATTTAAAAAAAGATGATGTACTTGTTTTAAATAACACAAAGGTTTTTCCCGCAAGAATAATAGCAAAAAGAGCTACAGGCGGCGAGGTTGAGGTATTTTTGCTTAATCCCGAGGGAAAAGATAACAGGTGGTTTTGTCTTATGAAGCGCTCAAAAAGGGTCAAAGAAGATGAAACACTAAGTGTCAGCGATGATTTTAAAATTAAAGTAATTAAAAAAGATATAGAAAACTCTAAAGAGGGCGACCTGCCAAAAAACCTTGTAGAGCTTATATTTAGCGCAAATGATGTTTATGAAGCTCTAAATCAATACGGCTCAATCCCTCTGCCTCCTTACATTCAAAGAGAGGCAACGGCGGATGATAAGGAAGATTATCAGACCGTTTTTGCAAAAGTAACAGGCTCTGCCGCAGCGCCGACTGCGGGACTGCACTTTAGCAGAGAAATCCTCAAAGAAATTGAAAAAAAAGGTGTAAAAATAGCCTATGTTACGCTAAATGTAGGTTTAGGGACGTTTTTGCCCGTTAAAACAAATGATATAACAAAGCACAAAATGCACCATGAAAGCTTTGTAATACCAAAAGAAACAGCAGATACAATAAACTCAGCCAAAGGCTCTGTTGTAGCCGTTGGAACAACGGTTTTAAGAACGCTTGAGGCTACTTATTTAAAACACGGTAAAATTATTCCGACACAAGATGAAACGGATATTTTTATTTATCCGCCTTATAAAATAAAATCAATAGATAAACTCATCACAAATTTTCACCTGCCAAAATCAACTCTTATAATGCTTGTAAGCGCATTTGCGTCAAGAGAATTTGTGCTTGAAGCATATAGGGAAGCAATAAAAGAAAAATACAGATTTTTCAGCTATGGCGATTGTATGTTAATTGAGTAGTTAAGCCGTTGTTACAAATTTAACAAGCTCATCTTGCCAGCCGGCGTCTTTTTCCAAGAACATATTTGCACCGCGATTTAGACATTTTACCTTGTGCTCGCCCTTGGTAGATGCTGTTATCACAATAATTTTTGTTTTTAGGTTGTTTGCAACAATTATTTTCTTTGTCTCATCAAGGAGCAAAAACCCTTCTCTTTCCGTTGAAACAAATAAATCCATTACAACAAAGTCATAGACATTTTTTCTTACAAGCTGCGCTGCAGAATAAATATCTTTTGCCGTATCAACTTCAAAACCGATTTTTTGGAACAGTACTTTTAGTTGATAAGTTACAACTCCAATATCGTCTACTACAAGAATTTTTTTCTTTTCGCCAAAGCCTGCCATAGCTAAGTCTCTTTGCCAATCAGCTTCTGAGTATTCACCCTCTTTAGTTTCTTGAGGAATAATATCTAAAGACTCGGCGTCGCTTAATTTTTTTTGAATTACACAAAGTGCAAGTTTAATGGTTTCATCGCTAAGAGTTTCGGGTTTATCGATTTGTGCGATTTTATAGATTAAATCAATTGTCTCTTTTTGGATTACAACTTGCTCACTCATGGATTTTTAAGCCCTCATCAACGGTATCTGTTATTCTAAGCCCGAAATTATCTTCGATAATTACAACTTCACCCTTGCCGATTAATTTACCGTTTACAAGCAGGTCAATGGGCTCTGCGGTTTTGTTTTCAAGTTCTATTATTGAACCTTTTGTGAGTTCAAGAATTTTTTTTATGTTCATATCGGTTGAGCCTAAAATCGCGCTTAACTCAAGCTCAACATCCATCAAAAGCCCTAAAGTGCTGCCTGAAGTATTATCCTGCTGTGTTTCAACAGGACGCTCAACATTTTCAAATTTACTTAAATCAAGGTCTTTGGGCTCTTTTTCAGACATTTTTAATCCTTTGGTACATATCTGTCAGCAATTTTTACACATATTCTGCCGTCTTTTCTGCCGGGCATTGCTTCGAATTTTTTCTTGTTATCTATTAAAACATACAGTTTTTCATCAATTTTTTGGTCAAGCTTAATTACATCGCCTTCTTTAAGCTCGAGTACATCGTTTATAAGAACTTTTGCAGTTCCTAAAACAACGCTTAAATCAAGGTTTGCAGGGTAGATTTTGTTCAAAATTTCATTTCTTCCTATTTCATTTGAAACAACATTTGTATGTTGGAAAATGTATTGCGGAGTGAGTTTTTGCAGTACTGTTTCTAAGACAGGGTAAGGGAAACACAGATTTATAAGTCCGAAGTTTTTTGAACCCAGTCTTATTTCAAAAGAAATAAGTGCAACAATTTCACCTGATGTTGTAATAGGCACAACGTGATATCCGTTATCAAGACTTGTAAATTCAGCTTTTACGGGTAAAACGGAACACCAGGAGTTTTCAAGCGTTTTTATTATTTTTTCAATAATTTTTTTTGTAAGAGCTTCTTCAATTTGTGTCAAATCACGGTTAAAGTCGTGGTTTGAGCCATCCCCGCCAAGCATTCTGTCAAGTATTACGGTTAAAACTTCACTGCTTAAACCAAGAGAAATTTCACCCGATAGCGGATTTAGTTTAAAAATGCCGTTTTGAAAATGTGGAGGCATAGAGCAGACAAACTCATCGTATGTGAGCTGGTCGACAGAGATTATATCCATCTCGACATCCATACGAAGATAAGTAGTCAAAGTAAGCGCCAACTGCCTTACAAAGTCCCTGTGAATATCTTGAAGTGCTCTTAAGTGTTCTTTTGAAAATTTATCCGGACGCCTGAAGTTGTAGAGTTTGTAGCCTTTTTTAAACTCTTCTGATATATCTTCAATTAAATCTATATCATTTTCAAGCGCATTAAAATCACCCTGATTTATGGCAGGATTATTTTCTATAGGATTTGTATCAGGTTGATTTTGCACTCATCCTCCAAAGTGTACACATTATTGCAATTATATCTTACTATTATAGTGCTTGTTTGTCTATCGTGCGTATGATATACTTTTTTTGATATTTTTAGCAGGTGAGTAATGGAAGAATCTTTTGAACATAAACGCTGGTATGACAGAGACCCTATCTTAAAAGAGGCGCTTGAGCTTTTAAGATTGTCGTCGGATGATGAAAAAGAAGCTGCAAAGAGCTTTATACTTAAATTGCAGGAAGATGTAGCAAAAGATGTTATTGAGCGCATTTATGAAATAGTTACAAAATATCAGGGCAAAGGTAATCGTTGGTATGATAATGACCCTGTTATGATAAAAGCAATAGAAGTTTTAAGAAATGCTGACCCAAAAACTCAAAGAAAAGCAGCGCTTAAACTGCTTTTAGCGCTTGAAGAAAAGAGTTTCCCTCAGGATAATGATTAAAGACGTACAAAACAGCATAGATAAAAGAAATATTCCTTTGCAAAAAGTCGGTGTTAAAAACGTAGAAACCCTTTTAAATATTGAAAGAAAGAGTTCTAAAACATCTCAGAAAGTATATGCAAAGGCAAAAATGAGTGTTTATTTGCCATCAAACTACAAAGGCACTCACATGTCGCGCTTTATTGAGATATTGGAAGATTACAGAAAGAAAAATCTCATCGGTGTCGATATTAAAAAAATGCTTGAGGACATGAAAATCCGCCTCGAGTCAAAAAGCGCGTATCTGAAGTTTGATTTTAAATATTTTGTTAAAAAGAAAGCCCCAAAATCCGCTCTAGAAGCGCTTATGTGCTATGATTGCTACTTTGAGGGTACGCTTGATGAGAGTGACAATTATAAATTTTATCTGGGTATAAAAATCCCTCTTACAACCCTTTGCCCCTGCTCAAAAGAAATCTCTGACTGCGGAGCGCATAATCAAAGAGCAATTGTATCGCTTAAAGTTTCATACGATGAAGATAAGCACATCTGGCTTGAAGATTTGATAGAAGAAATTGAGTCCTGCGGCTCATCTCAGCTTTATTCGCTTTTAAAAAGAGAGGATGAAAAATTCGTAACCGAGCAGGCGTATAATAACCCTAAGTTTGTTGAAGATGTTATTCGAGATGTGGTCATTAAGCTTGAAAATCACCCCGTTATTAGCAATTATGAAGTTGAAATAGAGGCATTTGAGAGTATTCATAACCATAGCGCCTGGGCAAGACAGGTAAGTGATATTAATTAATTTTTTTATTTAATTTAACAAAATCTTTAAGTACTTCGCAGCTTTTATCAGAATTAATTTGCATCTTTTTTAAAATTTCAATAATTTGTCCGTCGTCTTTGTTTTCAAGCGCGACGGACATTTCTTCCTGCAATTCTTCCAATTCTTCAGCCAGTTTGATGGCTTTTTGTAGTACTTTTTGTTTGTTCATTTGGTCTGTTATATAACTAATAAGTTTTATATTATAATAAATAACATAGTTAAATTTATAAGTCAATATTTATATACTTATAAATTATGAACAAAACAAGTCTTTTAAAAAGGTTTGGCAAAAACGTCAAAATAGAACGTATTAAGAAAGATTTAACACAGGAAAAGCTTGCAGAAATTATGTCTGTTTCTCAAAACTATATTGCCAATATTGAAAACGGCAGAGCAAATATGTCTTTAGGTAAAATACTTGTTTTATCAGAGTTCTTGGGTACAGATATTCATAATTTATTGGATTTTAAATAATATGTCTAAAAAGAGCAATAAGTATTTGCCTGTTTATAAAAAACTTGGACAAAATATTAGGAAAGCCAGAGAAATGCGCGGAATTTCTCAAGAAGAGCTTGCTTTTAAAGTGCCTACTGCGAGAAATTATCTTGGTTGTATAGAGCGCGCGGAGAAGTTTCCTGCATTAGGTAAAATTTATGATATTGCAAATGCCCTAGACACAAATCTTGAAACTTTGTTTAAGGATATATAAACTTTTGTAACAATTAGTTGTCCAAAATATAAAGTTCATTAAAATCTATCCGAAATACCTATTGTAAGCAATGACAATAAGGACAATAAGGAGAAGATATGGACAACATTTCAAAAATAGCTGCAAATGCTAACTTTTACGTCCAAAACGGTGCGGTTAAAAAAGGGAATGATGAAAAGAAAGCTGAAGAGAAACAGCCTGATACTCTTCAACCTCAAACTGAGACTAAAGACCCGGATGCGATTTTTGACGCTATGCAAATGAGCGCAATTCAAAACAAAGCAATCGCATTTGGTAAATTTATTAACCCCAGAGAATATTTATCTGAGGATAGAATAAAAGATATAGAAGCTTCGATGGGCACTTTTGCAGGTGCAACGGAAAGCGCTAAAGCTGCGATGGATACGGAGTTTAAAGGAATAAGCGCTTATGAAAATCTATCTGAAGCGCAAAAACTTGCTATGGCTGCAAAAATGCAGGTAGCAGAATAAAAACTACCCCCTTATTTGTTCTTCTCACTATTGTTCTAAAATATCGCCTTGGAAATCCTTGGCGATATTTTAGTATTTGAATATTTAATTTATGCTAAGCTTACGCTAAGCTTGCTTGACTTACGCATTTTCCGCCTGTGCAATCAAAGATTGCTCCGCTCATTCACTTCGTTTCATTCGCAACGGCGGCTTGGAACGGACTACGTGCTTAGCGCCAAGCTCCCCGCTTGCCGCTATCGCACTTCGCACACCTCTACGCTTCGCTTCGGCTCACGCATTTGGTACGGCTACGCCCTGTCGGCAAGGCTCTTCGCCTTCCCGTTCGGGCTTCGCACACCCAAGCGCTCGTCTTCGCTTGCTAAGCTTACGCTAAGCTTGCTTGACTTACGCATTCCATTTCGTCGATTGATGCAAATACGCTTGATGCGCCGCAGTCAACAAATTGAACTTGTCCGGTTACGCCTGAAGATAAGTCAGAAGCCAAGTATAAACCTGCTTTACCAACGTCCTCTAAAGACGGTGTGCGATTAAGCGGAGCTTTAAGAGCGTTGAATTTAAGCATTTTGTCAAATCCGCCGATACCTTTTGCTGCAAGTGTTTTAACAGGGCCTGCGGATAAGCAGTTGCAGCGAATGTTAAATTTGCCCAAATCTGCAGCGATGAATCTCATTGAAGATTCAAGCGCAGCTTTTGCCACACCCATAATATTGTAATTTGCAACGGCGTGTGTTGAACCTAAATATGTAAGGGCCAAAATTGAGCCGCCGCCTGTTTTTTCCATTTGAGGTTTAGCATACTTTGTAAGAGTTAAAAGAGAATAAGCGCTTACATGCATTGCTAAATCCCAACCTTCTCTGCTTGTTGTATAAAAATCGCCCAAAAGGTCTTCTCTGTTTGCAAAAGCAACTGCGTGGATGACAAAGTCAAGTCTGTCATAGATTTTTTCATATTCTTTAAAAACTTTTTCAACGTCTTCTTCTTTTGTAACGTCGCATTCTATGCACATTTTAGCATTCATTTCTTCAGCTATCGGTTTTACGCGTTTTTCCATTGCTTCATTAGCATATGTAAAAGCAATTTCTCCGCCTGCCGCGTAGATTTGTTCAGCTATGGCATTTGCAATCCCGTGTTTGTTTGAAACACCGAAGATAATACCCTTTTTGCCATCCATAATACCCATAAAATTTCTCCTTAAATCTAAAATCAAAATTTATAAATTAAAATTACCATAAAAATAAATTTTATGCACTAAAGCTAATTTTTATAATATAATTAACTGGAATATAACAGAAAGTACCAAGATGAAAATAGTTGCAAATAACCTTGTAAAAATATACGGTGACCGCTCTGTCGTAAATGATGTTTCTTTTGAGGTCAACAAAGGCGAGGTTGTAGGTTTATTAGGCCCTAACGGTGCGGGCAAAACCACTACCTTTTATATGATTGTAGGACTTGTTAAGGCAAATAAGGGTCATATTTATCTTAATGTTGATGATAAAGACGGTTTGCCAAAGGGCGGAAATTATGCTAAATCGCTTGAAATAACCAATATGCCCATGAACGAAAGGGCAAAAATAGGCATAGGTTATCTTCCTCAAGAGGCGTCAATTTTTAGAAAATTATCCGTTGAGGACAATTTAAAGCTTGTTTTAGAGATGAATGAGTCTTTAAATGAAGAAGAAAAAGCTCAAAAACTCGAGGACTTGCTTGAAGAATTTGGCGTAAAAAAACTTAGAACAGCCTCCGCCGTGTCACTTTCGGGCGGTGAGAGAAGAAGGGTGGAAATAGCCCGTGCGCTTGCTGCTACGCCTCACTTTATTCTTCTTGATGAACCTTTTACCGGTATTGACCCTATTGCAATAGGCGAGATTAAAGACAATATCTATAAACTTGCTCAAGAAAAAGGCATAGGTGTGCTTATTACCGACCACAACCCAAAGGCGACATTATCTATTACAGATAGAGCATATGTAATTTTTGACGGAAAAATAAAAATCTCAGGTAAATCAAAAGACGTCGCAGTTGACCCTGTCGCAAAAGAATTCTACTTAGGAAAAGACTTTACGCTTTGATGAATAAATTAAGACTTACAATTTTTGATAAATACGTTTTTAAACAAGTGCTCGGCGCTACTTTTGTGTGCTTGTTTTTGTTTATCATTGTTTGGATTGCCCCCGAAACGCTTGTAAGAACAATTAAAAGGATTTTAATCGAGCATATGCCTTTTGTTCAAGGTATGAAAATGCTTTTGTATGAGATACCAAAAGTCTTGGCTAAAGCTATTCCTGTAGGTATTTTGCTTGGTTCACTGTTTACTTTTGATACACTTTCAAAAAACTCCGAACTCAGTATATTCAGAGGTGTAGGCCTGTCTTTTAACAGAATTATGGCGCCTGTCATAGTTCTCGGCGTAATTTTGGCTTATTGCTGCTATGTTGTTAATGACAAATTTATCCCCTACGCATCTGCTAAAGCAGGTGAATCAGGCGGATTTGACGTGCATTTTGTCTATATTATTAAAGATAAAAATGAAACACCAAAACAGGCGTTAATTGTTTCAAACTTTAGTGTTAAAACCATTAAAAACCTTATACTGCTTAATTTTTCGCCTAACAGATACGCGGATGCGCAGATGTTTAACAGTATAATTTTTGCCCCCTATGCTCTTAAAAAAGACGATATGTGGCTTATGAAAGAATCTAAGGAATACAGAATAAACAGAAACGGCATATACACTGAAATAAAAGAAGTAGGGGATTACCCCATATTAAACGAAAAACTCTCCGATGAAGTATTTCAGCTGATGAAAAACGCCACAAGAAGAGACAGGTCTTATACAAATAAGCAGCTCGGGGATTATGTAAAACTCCTTAAAAAGCAAGAATACACAGACGAGCACAACTTTATGCTTACAAAATACTATCAGAGATTTTTGCACCCTCTAACCTGTGTAATATTTGCTGCAATAGGCTGCTTGCTCGGGTTTTCTCCTCCGCGCTCACAAAGACTTGTCGGCTTTACAATAGGCGTAGGTATGATTTTTGCCTACTACATCACCCTGCCGTTTTTTGACCTGCTTGCGCAAAAAGGAGTTCTGCCGCCTTTTATTGCTGCGGCTTTTCCTATAATAGTCTTTATTGCGGCGATATTTGTAATTAAAAAAGCGAGGGATTTATAATGTTTAAAAAAATAATTCTTTTACTTTTCATTTTTCTAATAAGCGCTCCCGTGTTTGCAAAAGAGGCAATTGAGGCTGATTACAATAAAAAAGAAAAATTTTATATTTATAAAATTGACCTTGAATCTGTTGGAGAAAGAATTAGACCCTATGTTGTTAAAGACGGTTTAAAAACCGCAAGAGAAGTCTTTAAGGAAAATGATTTTGATTTTGTTGTAAACGGCGGATTTTTTGACCCCAACAGTGCAAAGTCGGTTTCTTATGTAGTAATAGATTCAAAAGTTGTCGGCTCTCCTTTTGAGGGGATGGAGATGATAGAAAATCTCTACAAGGAAGATAGGATTGATAATGTTCTAAACAGGAGCGAATTTAGAATTTATAAACATCATCTGACGGGTGCTCTAAAATTTGACATTGCAAGGCATTTTGACCCTGTGCCAAAGTATTATGATATTTTGCACTCTTTAGGCGGCGGGCCGATGATTTATCCTGATTTTAACCTTGAGCAGGAGGGTTTTGTAAAATATGACGAAACTCAGACTCCTGTTATTCAAAGCGCCCATGTGTTGAAAAAAAGAGCTCGTACACTTGTGGCTCTTAAAGATGAAAATCTTTATGTCATAATATTTTCAAACTTTGCCCCCGTTACTTTAGGTGAGGCAAGACAAAAGCTTAAAAGATATCGCTTTGATAAGATAATGGCATTTGACGGTGGCCCTTCAACATCTCTAAACTATGGGGATAATGAAATCTCAAGTGCAAGTAACGGGCAAAGAGAAGTAAAATCGTTTTTAATTATTCAAAAATAGAGGTATAAATGAACAGAATTGCAAAACTTGAAATAGCGGTTGTGATAATTTTAGTCCTTTGTATAGGGCTTTATATGTCGCCTTTTTTCACAAAAAAAGTTGATGAAAGAAGAATGGCAAAAATTAACGCTAACGCCGCCGTTTTTACATCAAAAGCGCTTAGTGTTTTTTCTGCCGATAAAGATGCAAAAGCTTCAGATGTTGCAAGAAAAACCATGGATGAACTGAACACTTTAAGTAAAAACCCCTATGATAAAAAGCTCCCCGCCTATGTAAGCGGAAATGTTTTTTGCGGTTCTATTTCAATAGATTCTGATGATAAATTGCAAACAATAACCATAACAGGATACGGTAAAGATAACGTAGTTCTTGTAAGAACGGTAATAAAACCCCCGTCATTTGTTACTTATAAAAAATATGAGGACAAAAAATAAATGGAAAATGTTTTAAATTTTAAAGTCCAATACGCCGACACTGACGCCTATGGCGTTGTTTGGCACGGTTCTTATTTAAGGTGGATGGAAGAGGGCAGAGTTGAACTTTTAGAGGACTATGGACTCAAAATTGATAAACTGCAAAAAGAGCAAGATGTCATTATGCCTGTAATTGAGCTTGATATCAAATACAAATACAGCGCAAAACTTATGGATGAGATAGTTTTAAAAACAAAAATTATCGAACTTACAAAAACAACAGTGACATTTTTGCAAGAAATTTTTATAAAAGAAACAAATAAACTCTCTGTTAGTGCTATAGTAAAGGCAACGGCGCTTAAGGGCGGCAGAGTTATGCGAAGCGTGGATGAATTTTTTAAAGAGAAGGTATAGAATATGCAAATATTTGGAGCAATGAACGAGTATTTTTCAAGCTTAGGGACAATAGGTCTTGCCCTAAATTCTTTTATAGAGAGCTTTTTTCTTGTTCCGCCTCCTGATTTTTTGCTTATAGCAATGGATTTGGCTAACCCTCAAAAGGCTCTTTATTATGCCTTTGTTTGCACCATAGCCTCAGCTTTTGGCGGGGTTGTAGGGTATTTAATAGGAAAATTCGGCGGCAGGCCTGTTTTTATATGGATTTTAACTTCTTTATCAAAAAAAGAGGGCGTACAAAAAAGAAAACAACTAAAAGATGCTCTGCAAAAGTTTAATGAAGTTGAGGCTCTATATAACAAATGGGGTGTGCATGCGGTGTTTTTTGCGGCTTTTACGCCCATACCTTATAAGGTTTTTACTATTGCAAGCGGTATTTTAAATATGAATCCTTATTCTTTTACTTTGGCATCTATTGTAGGGCGCGGAATGAGGTTTTTTATCGTAAGTATAGTTCTTATGCTCTTTGGAGAGAGCATTAAAGACCACTTGGAGCTTATTATTTTAGGCGCAACGCTAATAATAGTGGCGTTCTTTGTTATTTTGTACAAAAAACGCCACAGCATATCTCTTAAAAAATAATTTTAGCCCGTTATAGCACCTACATTTGCGCCCTGAACGGTTTTTGCGTATTTTGTCAAAAATCCTGCGGGCACATCTTTCTTAACGGGTACAAAAGATTTTCTTCTTTCTTCAAGTTCTTTTTCATCTACAAGAAGGTCGATAGTTCTTTTGTTGATGTCTATTTTAATTTTATCGCCGTTTTTAATAAGCCCTATAATACCGCCCTCAGGAGCTTCAGGGCAAATGTGACCAATGCATAGGCCTCTTGTGCCGCCTGAAAATCTGCCATCCGTAATAAGCGCACAGGATTTGCCAAGCCCTTTACCTACAAGCAACGATGTAGGGGCAAGCATTTCTCTCATGCCGGGGCCGCCTTTTGGACCTTCATTTCTTATAACTACAACATCTCCCGCTACTACTTCATCTGTTTCAATGCCGCGCATAGCGTCTTCTTCGCGCTCATAAACTCTTGCTGTTCCTTCAAATTCAAACACGCTTTCATCAACGCCCGAGATTTTAACAACCGCACCTAACGGCGCTAAGTTACCGTGAAGTATTGCAAGACCGGGGTTTGAGGTAATAGGATTGTTAAAGGGTTTAATTACTTCACTGTTTACCCAGGCACCTTTTGCACGCTGTTCAACCGTTTGACCAACCAAGTTAACGGTATTTTTAAGTTCATCGGTGTGACCCCAGATGGTTTTTAGCGCCCCTGAAATACCGCCGGCGTTGTCTAAATCGGTCATTGTAAGAGTTGATGAGGGGTCAAGTTTTATTATCTGAGGAATTTTAAAACTCAACTCTTCAAAGTCATCTAAGCTAAGGTCAATACCTGCGCTGTTAGCTATTGCAAGCAGGTGCAAAATAGAGTTTGTCGAGCCGCCAAGAGCTAAGTCGACAATTATACCGTTTCTTAGTGACTCTCTTGTTATTATGTCTTTGGGTTTAATATTTTCTCTTACAAGGTCTACAACCGTATAGCCCGAATCAAAAGCTATACGTCTTTTTTTGGAACTTACCGCAGAAGCCGTTGCGCAACCCTCTAAACTCATACCCATAACTTCAGTTAAGCAGGCAAGGGTGTTTGCGGTGTATAGCCCTTGGCATGCGCCTATTGTAGGGCAAGCGAAGTGTTCCATTTCGCATAGTTTTTCAGCGCTTATTTCTCCTGCTCTATAGCGTCCCACTGCTTCAGATGAGCCTCTTATAAATGTTAAAGTCTCACCCTTGCACTGTCCCTCAAGGGATGGGCCCGCTGTTACTACAATGGCGGGTATATTCAGACGAAGTGCAGCAATTAGCATCCCCGGAGTGATTTTATCGCAGTTTGTCAAAAGCACAAGCCCGTCCAACTGATGCGCTGCAGCGACCGCCTCAACGCAGTCCGCGATTAAATCACGGCTTGGTAGAGAATATCTCATACCTGAGTGGCCCATTGCTATACCGTCACATATTGCAGGTGTACCAAAAATATATGCCTGACCGCCGTTAGAGTGTATACCTTTTTCTATCTGGCGCTCTAAGTCTCTCATGCCGGCATGTCCGGGTACTAAGTCAGAAAAAGAACTTGCAATACCTATAAAAGGCTTTTTAATGTTCTTGTCGCTCAAGCCTCCTGCATATAATAGCGCTCTGTGCGGCGCGTGAGCTGTTCCTTCTTTAATAGCGTCAGATTTCATATAATTTTCTCCTTATTTTTTAAATATTATACAATTAAATATCCTTTTGTAAAAAAATGTTTATAAACTTAATTTTAAATCTTTAAATTTACATAACTTCATGAGAAAATTCACGGTAAGGAAAGTATGAAATATAAGGCGCCCCAATGAGCTTTGATAGCAAAACCGAATTAAGTGCAATTATCCTCGCTGCAGGTAAAGGCACGAGAATGAAGTCTAAAAAACCAAAGGTTCTGCATGAGATTTTTTCAAAGCCCCTTGTAGGAAGAGTTGTAGAGGCAATTGATAATATTTGCCCCGACAAAAATATAAAAAGCGTGGTTGTAGTAGGCCATGGTGCGCATGAGGTTGAAAAATACCTTACAAAATACAAAAACGTCACCTGTGTACTGCAAAAAGAACAACTAGGCACGGGCCATGCGGTTTCTATGGCGCTTGATGAGCTTAAAAACTTTAAAGGCACGGTGATTATCGCTTGTGGTGATACTCCGCTTTTAAAATCGTCTACTTTAAGAAAAATGTGTGAGTATCATATTGAACACTCATCAGATGTTACGGTTATGAGTGCGATTTTTGAAAATCCTTTTGGCTACGGCAGAATTGTTCGCGCTCAAGACGGCTCGATAGAAAAAATCGTCGAGCAAAAAGACGCTGATGAAGAACAAAAAGCAATAAAAGAAGTTAACACAGGTGTGTACTGCCTCAAGTGGGAATCTGTTAAGGACTGCTTTAGAGAGCTTAAAAACAATAACTCGCAAGGCGAGTATTACCTGACGGATATCATTGACTGGGCTCGTCAGAAAAAGAAAAAAGCTTTGTCTTTTGTGATTGATAATCCTGATGAGACTCTTGGTATAAATTCAAGAAAACAACTTGCGCAAGCTACACAAATAATGAAAATGCAAAAGCTCGACGAGCTTATGGACGAAGGGGTGACAATTGTCGACCCTTTAACTGTATCAATTTCCCCTGAAACAAAAATAGGCGCTGATACCGTTATTTACCCAAATACTTATATAAACGGCGAAAATACAATAGGCGAAAATTGTAAAATCGGGCCCTTTACTCACTTTAGAGGCAATGTCAGTGTCGGCGATTACTCTAAAATCGGCAATTTTGTAGAGTTGAAAAACGCCTCAATCGGTTCTCATACAAATGTTTCACATCTGAGCTATGTTGGTGACGCTACTCTTGGCTCAAATGTAAACATAGGCGCAGGTACGATTTTTGCAAATTATAACTCTATAACAAAAGAAAAGAAAAAATCACACCTGAAAGACGGTGTATCAATAGGTTCAAACGCCGTTATAGTAGCACCTGTAGAGCTTGGAGAAAATGTTTTTGTAGGCGCAGGCAGTGTTATTACAAAAAATGTAGAAAAAAATTCCCTTGCGCTCTCCAGGTCAGCGCAAAAAGAGTACCCCAACTGGGTTGAAAAACAGAAAAATTTACTTAACAAAAAAGGAGAAGAATAAAATGAAACTAGGGCTTGAAGTAATGGAACAACCGCAAACTACGGTTTTGCCCACGCATGATATTAAACTTTTTTCAGGTCGTTCAAATCCTGTTTTGGCTCAAGAAATAGCACAATATCTTGGCACAACGGTAGAGCCTATGATTATAAAAAACTTTTCCGACGGTGAAATTTATGTACAAATTCAAGACTCTATAAGGGGCGATGACGTTTTTGTGGTGCAGCCGGTGTGTAACCCCGTAAATGAAAGCCTTATGGAGCTTTTAATAATAATTGACGCATTTAAACGTGCAAGCGCAAAAACAATTACTGCGGTTATTCCATACTACGGATACGCCCGTCAGGACAGAAAAACTTCAGGCAGAGAGGCAATTACCGCTAAGTTAGTTGCTGATTTGTTAACAACTGCAGGTGCAAACAGAGTCCTTGCAATGGATTTACACACAGGTCAAATTCAAGGTTTCTTTAATATCCTTGTTGACCATATTTACTCTACTCCTGTTCTTGTTGATTATATTAAAAATCTAAATATCCCCTCAGATGTTCTTATGGCGGTATCTCCCGATACAGGCGGTGTACAAAGAACTCGTTCTTTTGCAAAAGCGCTTAATTGTCCTTTATCTATTATCGATAAACGCCGTGATAAGCACAATGTCGCTATCGCTGACCATGTTATAGGCGATGTAAGAGGCAAAGTCTGCGTTATGTTTGACGATATGATAGATACCGCAGGAACGATTTGCGAGGCTGCAAAATTACTTATTAGAGAAGGTGCAAAAGAAGTCTATGTTTGCGCTTGCCACCCTGTGTTCTCAGGCCCTGCACTTCAAAGACTTGATGAAGCACCAATTAAAGAAGTTATAGTTACAAATACAATTCCTTTGAAAAACGAATTTATTCCTACAAAAATTACTCAATTGAGCATTGCTCCGCTTTTAGGTGAGGCAATTTCAAGAATTCACGATGACCAAAGTGTATCGTCTCTGTTCGGTTTTGAAAAGGAATATAAAAACTAATGCTTGAAAAACTTGAAAAACAAGCACAAAGCTGCACAAAGTGTCCGCTTTGCGCAACAAGGACAAATACTGTCTTTTTTGACGGTTCAAGTAATGCAAAAATTATGCTCATAGGAGAAGCCCCCGGCGCTGATGAGGACGCTTTGGGCAAGCCTTTTGTCGGACGTGCGGGAAAACTTTTAAATGAGTTTTTAAAAATGGCGGATATAGACAGGCAAAAAGACCTCTATATTACAAATACGATTAAATGCCGCCCGCCAAAAAACAGAAAGCCTGAGCCTGCTGAAAAAGCAGCCTGCGAGCATTTTTTAAAGGAGCAGATAAAAGCAATTAATCCAAAAGTAATTATCTTATGCGGTGCGACCGCTGCAGAGAGCTTTTTTGATAAAAAATTTCAAATAACAAAAATCAGAGGTGAGATTTTTGACAATGTTAAAGGCTATGAGGGTATAAAATTTGTCCCTATTTTGCACCCGTCATATCTCCTTCGCAAGCACTCGCAAGATGAGGGTTCGCCGAGGGATTTAACCCTAAAAGATTTAAAAATGATTAAAAAAACGGCTCTTTTGTAAGAGCCGTTTAATTTATTTTGTATTCCTACATATTTTCATGTGTCGGGATTGAATCGTCACCGGTGCTTTCGTCTTCAACTTCAAATTCCCAATAATTTTCGTTAGGGATAACCATATCACCCGTTAAAAGAGCATAGATAATTTCATCACCCTTTAGGTCGTATTTAACAACGGGGGATAATTTATCGGTGTATTTAATTCTGAATTCTGCTTTTGTGATAGTTTTAGCTCCTTCAAAATAATCTTCTTTAACAGGGTCTTTTTTATCTACCGTTTTTGTTGTAACGATTTTACCCTTGTCTGTAGTGTAAGCTACAGCTGCCATTTGGTGGCTTATGCCGTTTGGCATATAGAATTTTCTTATAACTATAAGATTTTTTTGTTTTTTGTGTCTGAAAGGAGTGTATTTAATTTTTTGTACATCAGCAACAAACTTTGTTCCCGCAGGGTAGAGGAATGTTCCCTCTTGAGTGTAAACATCATTTATTGCGCTAAATACTACCTGATCGCCCACTTCAAGTTTTTTGCTTTGGATTGGTTGGTCAGGCTTAACAAGGATTATATTACCTGCTTCAATCACGTTTTTAGTGTTATAAAGACTTACGGTATTTCTCGGTGCGCCTTCAACAAGTTTTAGCGTGTTTGTTCCGAGAAACTCTGTAGGGATTTTATTTGCAGTTCTTTTAAATTTATCTTCAACAAGGTTTAATTGTTTTTCAACAGAAGTAAATAAAACCGCTGCCTCAGCACGTGTTAAGTAGTCATTTGGTCTGAATTTGTTGGGGTCGGGGTAGTTAATGTAGAGTTTGTTAACTACGTTTTTAATGTATGAATAAAGTGCCCAGTTAGGGATTTCATTTTTGTCGGTGAAAGAATCAAGCACGTTAATATCACCGTAAAAGCCTTTTGTAACATTGGCAATCACTGAGTTAGCCTCAGAGCGTAAAATTGGTTGCTCGGGTTTAAAAGTGTAATCGGGATAGCCAAAGATAAGCCTTAGCTGTTCTGATGTTAAAATGCTCTCATCATAAGGAGTTTGAGAGTCTACGTCTTTAAACTTTGTTTGAGCACCTGTTAGGATGTCCTCGCTTCTTATAACTTTAAGGAGAGAATGAACGAACTCTGCCCTTGTAAGTTTTTCATCAGGTGCAAAACTGTATCCGCTTTTAAAGCCCATATAGCCTTTGTTTAGCGCATTTGCAATTTGAGCTGCCGCCCAGTGGTCGTTTTGTACATCTGTTACTTCAAGAGCTTTAGCGCTTGATGAGAAGAATATCAACAAACCTAAAACCAACAAACAAAATATCTTTTTCATATATTTTAAGCCTCATATTACTCAAAACCTATGAAAATATTACACTAAAAATACTTCTTTAGGCAAATTAGCTCGGGATTTTGCTTATAATTTCTTTATAATCTATTTTAAGACAATCGCTCTGCTCGCAGTTATAAGCTCTTTTGTGCCACAAACAGGGGCGGCAGGGGACGTTGTTTTTTATTGCGACAAATTTTTCATCTTTAGGTAAAAGTTTTTCTTCATTTGTCGGCCCAAAAATAGCAAAAGTCTTTACATTTGTACCAACTGCCACATGCATAGGGGCAGAATCGGCGCAGATTACGCATTTTGCGGCTGCGAACATATTTGCCATATCAAGCAGGCTTTTTGTTTTTTTAAAGTAATTTATAAAGTTCTCATTTTCTTTTATTTCTTTGTTTTCAATTATTTTTGAAATAAGCTCTTCATCATCTCCCGTGCCAAAGAGCACTACTTTTTGATTGTTTTTAACTAAATCAAGTATCAAATTTTCCCAAAAGGCTAAATCGGGACACTTTAGGATATTTTTTCTTATACTCATTTTGCTCACCCCGGGGTGCAGGGCGATAAAGTTATTTTTTTCAAGTCCCAAAGGCAGCGTGTAGTTAGGGTCAGTGGCTATTTTAGGCAGTTCGCATTTAAGATTTGATATTGGAGAAATCAAGTCATGATACATATTTGAGGCATATTGATTTTCTCTCAGTTCCACATTTTTTGTTAAAAGAAACGAAGTTTTTGACTTAAAGCCTATGCGCTCTTTTATGCCTGTTAAAAACAGCAAAATCGCTACAAGGGGCGACTTTCCGCTTGAGATTACGATATCAAAATTTTTCTTCCAAACGCTTAAAAGAAAACCTGCCATATTAAGGTATTTTTTAATGCCTTTGGCTTTTATATCCGTTTTAATAATATCATCTATATCGGGGCAAAGCTCGATAATGCTTGCACTTCGAGGTTCAAGCGCAAGGGTGATTTTTGCGTTTTTAAATTCTTTTTTAAGACTTTCAATAACCGGCATAAAAAGTATTTCATCCCCTATGCCGCCCCAGTTTACTAAAAGTATGTTTTTATAGTCTTTTTGCACTTTTTACCTCGTTTATAAATTTTACTTCTTTTTAATTTTATAATAAAATAATTCTATGAGCGAGTTGACTTTAAATTACACGGGAATAGGCTCATTACCGCTTTGCGGAAGTGACGCCGTTAAAAAATCACTGGACTTTATTTTTAGCGAATTTAAAAGCATGCCCTTTTGGCCTCAGCTGCCGCACTTTGCGCGCGAAGAGGATATGGTTTTTCAATACACTCAAAACCTCGCCGGGCTTGTTGTTGAGGGAGATAAGTACTATTTATCTTCGGACAGTGAAGAATTTTTTGTAAAGCTTGAGGAGCTGTTTTTTGACTATGAAACGGTTATTGCCTCAAATTCTCTTGAAGAGTGTGAGCAAATACTTGAAAAATACGCTATTTTAGCTCCTAATTCAAACTCACTCAGACCATTTTTAAACGAGCTTAAAAATCACAACCCCGATTTTGTAAAAGGTTCAATAACAGGCCCGTTTACCTTTTCGACTTCAATAGTTGATAATGAGGGTAAATGTGCTTACTACAATGATGTTTTAAGGGATGTTTGCACAAAAACCCTTTCTCTAAAGGCGCTATGGCAGGTTTTAGAGTTTAAAAAAGCCTCCCCCAAAGCCCGCGCGGTTATTTTTATGGATGAACCGTCCATTTCTCAAGTAGGCTCTTGTGCGTTTTTATCCGTTGAGAGCAAAGACGTTATAGAAATGCTAAAAGTAATAACTGGCGATTTAGCTAAATTTGGCGCATTGTCAGGTATTCACTGCTGCGGAAAAACAGACTGGGAAATAGCTCTTTCCTGCGGGGCTGATATTGTCAATTTTGACGCTTATTTTTATGCTCAAAGCGTGGCAAATTTTGCCTCAACTGCTCAAAAGTTTGTAGAGCAAGGCGGTTATCTGGCTTTTGGTATAGTGCCTACGCTTGATAGGGAAATTTTAGAAAATCTAAGCACAGATGACCTTGTGAAAAAATTTGATGAAGCGCTTAAATGTTTCTTAAAAAAAGGAATGAATGAGAGCCTTTTATACGAGCATATTTTCCTTACTCCAAGCTGCGGATGCGGTTCATTGGATGAGAAAAATGCGCTAAAAGCTCTTAAACTTACAAAAGACTTGTCAAATCGCCTTAAAGAAAGATGTCAGGTGGCTCTATGACACATACTTTAGCACTACTTGGCAAAGGCGGCAGCGGCAAAACCACTCTTACAAGGGCATTTTGCGCTCTAATTAGAGAATATTTTCCCCACGCTTCCATTCTTCTTGTGGACAATGACTTAACTTGTGAGCTTGCAGGGAGTTTCGGTTTAAAATCAAGAAATACAATCTACGGTATTCGCTCGGGCAAACACGAGTATAAAACAGGTATTCCAAAAGGTATGACAAAACAAGAATACATTGAGTGGGCGCTTGAGGATATTCTTGAAGAAGTGGAAGAAAATACCGACATAATTGTTTCTTGGTTTGTAGCGTCAAAAGACTGTCGCTGCCCTATTACAAAGCAGATGAATGATGCGCTTGTAAAACTTGTAGACAGATATGACTTTGTGATTTTTGATTCGGAGTTTGATTTAAAATACCTTAATTTACTTGTTGATTATCCGATTGATACGGCAATTATCGTTGCTAATCCTACACAAAAATCCGTTCATCTTGCAGGCGAGATTTATGAATTTTCTAAAAAATACGCAGCCGACGGGCAGTTTGGCGTTATTTTAAACAAAGCTAAAAAAGAAAATCTTAATAAATTTGTGGAGCAGATAAATCTAAATAACTTAAATTTATTGGGAATAATTGAGGACTTAGGCGAAGAGGCCGATTATAACGAAGTAAAAGAAAAAATAAAAGACTTTTATCCGCGCTTAAATCTCCCTCAGGAGGGAAGTTTTTAATGGCAGAGATTTTAGACGGTAAAGCGTGCGCTAAAGAAATTTTATCAGATATTAAAGCTCAAGTAGAAAAAATGACAAGAAAGCCCTCGCTTGCGGTTATTTTAGTCGGAGATGACGAGGCTTCAAAAATATATGTAAAAAATAAAGAAAAAACCGCCCTCGAGCTTGGCTTTGTATCTAAGACTTACAGATTGGAAAAAAACACAACCGCTCAAGAATTAAAGGATTTAATTTTAAACTTAAATCTTGATGTGGACACAGATGCCATACTTTTGCAGCTGCCCCTGCCAAAACACCTAAAAGCGCAAGAGTTTATTGAATTAATTGACCCCAAAAAAGACGTGGACGGTTTTCATCCCATTAATTGCGGGAAACTTTTAACAAACACAAATCCTTATGCAATTTCTTGCACTCCAAAGGGTGTTATAAAACTTTTAGAGAAAAATAACATAGAAATATCAGGCAAGCACTGTGTTGTTATAGGGCGCTCAAATATGGTAGGCAAGCCCTTATCAATTCTTTTATTAAATAAAAACGCAACGGTCACCATGGCTCATTCAAAGACAAAAAATCTTTCTCAAACAGCTAAAACCGCCGATATTTTAATAAGTGCCACAGGTGTGAGCAATCTTGTAAAAAAAGACTTTGTAAAAGAGGGCGCAGTTGTGGTTGACGTGGGTATTTCACGCGACAGTGAGGGAAAAATCAAAGGAGATGTTGATTTTTTAGAAGTATCAAAAGTTGCCTCGCATATTACCCCTGTCCCCGGCGGTGTCGGGCCTATGACAATAGCAATGCTTATGGAAAATACTTTGGAGTTGTGTTTAAAAAATGCAAAATTTTAGGGGAACATTTGTAAATAAGCACCGTGACGCTTGGGTTGAAGTAAATTTAGGAAATCTTGAACACAATATTTGTGAAATAAAAAAAGAAATTCTAAAAGACGGCATTTGCCCCAAACTCTTGGCGGTCATAAAAGCTGACGCTTACGGGCATGGAAGCGTTATGTGTGCTCCTACTTTGCTTGCATGCGGTATTGATGCTTTTGGTGTGGCAAGTGTGGATGAGGCGCTGGAGTTAAGGCAAAACAAAATAACCGCGCCCATTTTGGTCTTAGGCTCAGTTCCTATTTGGGCTTATGAAACGGCTATAAAAAACGACATTACCGTTTCAATTTTCTCTGACGAGCACTTGGAGGCTGCCCGCCTAATAAGCGAAAGACTTGGCGGCAAAAAGCTAAAGGCTCATATAAAAATAGATACAGGCATGAACAGAATCGGGATAAATCCAAACGATGCAATTGAGTTTGTAAAAAAAGCAAAAGATGCTAAATATCTTGATTTAGGCGGTATTTTTACCCATTTTGCAGATGTTGAGTCAGATGAAATTACAAATAAGCAGATTGATAATTTTAAAAAAGTAATCAACTCAATTGACACTAAAGACCTTGTTATCCACTGCTCAAATTCCTCCGCAGCGCTTTGTCATCCCGAGCTAAAATTTAGCATGGTGCGCCTTGGAATTATTTTATACGGCTTAACTCCCTTGAGTTACGATAGAGAGCCAAAGTTTAAATTGCCGGATTTAGCGCAGGTAATAGGTTTAAAAGGCAGAATTACAAACATTCACAAGGTTAAAAAAGGCGATGGCGTAAGCTACGGGCATATTTTTGTTGCAGATAGAGAAACAAATATCGCAACCATTCCGATAGGTTACGCTGACGGTGTTTCAAGGAGTTTATCGGGCAAAATAAAAGCTTCTTTAAACGGTAAAATTATTAAACAAATAGGCAGAATAACCATGGACCAGATGATGTTTGATATAGGAGATATTCAAGCTTCAAACGGTGATATAATAACGCTTTTAGGAGATGATGAGGCGGGGAACTTTTTTTCTATCGACACTTGGGCAAAAGAGTTAGATACAATAAACTATGAACTTACTTGCCGTCTAAAGGTTCGTCTGCCAAGGATTTATGTCAGATAAGGGGTATTTAAAATGAAGCAGACAACACTACATGATGAGCATATTAAACTCAATGCCAAAATGGTTGAATTTGGCGGTTGGCATATGCCTGTAAGCTACAGTTCAATTATAGAAGAGCACAAAGCCGTAAGAAACAGCGTCGGGATTTTTGACGTTTCTCATATGGGGCAGATTTTTGTAAGCGGGGATGATGCGCTTAATTTTTTGCAAAAAATTCTTCCTCAAGATGTTTCAAAATTCAGTGAAAATCATGCTCACTACTGCCAGCTTACCTACCCCAGCGGCGGTATGGTTGATGATTTAATAGTTTACAGACTAAAAGATAAATACCTTATAATCGCTAATGCTTCAAGGATTGAGGCTGATTTTGAATGGTTTGAAATGAATAAACCGGGTTTTAATATTAACCTTGAAAATAAATCAGATGAATATTCAATGATAGCTCTTCAAGGCCCTAATGCTTATAAAATCATTGAAAAAGCAGGTGTAGAAAATAAAAACCTGCCTAAGTTTTTTACCATTTGTGAGCAAGAACTTTTGAACTTTGATGTTTATCTTTGCCGCACGGGCTACACCGGTGAAGACGGTTTTGAAGTAATTGTAAAAAATGAAAATGCAACAAAACTCTGGCAAGAATTTTTAAATTTAGGAAAAGAATTTAATATTCTGCCCGTAGGACTTGGCGCAAGGGATACTCTAAGACTTGAGGCAGGTTTATGTTTGTACGGTTCTGATATTAATGAAGATATTACCCCCATAGAGGCTGATTTAGCCTGGTCTGTGCCAAAGGATAAAAAAGAAGACTATAACGGCAGAGAGGTAATTCTCAACCAACGCCTTAAAAATACACCTTTAAGGAAAAAACTTTTTGCTTTTGAAATTAATGACAGAGTAATCGCCAGACACGGCGCTAAGGTATATTTTCAGGGAATTGAGTGCGGTGTGGTTACATCGGGCTCTATATCGCCGATTTTAGGAAAAAGTATAGGTTTGTGCGTTATTTCTTTTGAGGGAGAAAACGCAAATCTGGTAACATCGCTTAACACAAAGGAAAAAAGTATTGGCACGGATATAGAAATTATGGTAAGAAATAAATTGTACAATGCCAAAATTGTTAAAAAACCTTTTGTTGAAAAGAAATATGTTAAATAGGAGATAAAATGAGTACTCAAAGACCACCGGAAGGAATCCTTTGTTCTAAAAGCCACGAATGGGTTTTAGATGATGGAGAGTTATGCACGATTGGTTTAACTGACTATGCGGTAGAACAATTAGGCGATATAGTTTTTGTTGAACTTCCCGAAATTGACAGCGAATTTGCTAAGGGAGAAGTTTTTGCAACGATTGAATCGGTCAAAGCAGCAAGTGAAATTTATATGCCTGTTGGCGGCAAGGTTGTAGAAATCAATGAAGAGCTAATCAACGCCCCTGAACTCATTAACGAAAATGTTTGGGAAAAAGGCTGGCTGATTAAAGTTAAATGTGACACTTTAAGCGAAGATACACTTGGTCTTATGGAATATGAAGACTATAGAGAAGAAGTTGCATAATGTACAATTTTGAAGCTTTAAGTGATAAAGAACGCACTCAAATGTGCGACGACATAGGCATAAAAAGCCCCGATGAGCTTTTTGATGTCATACCGCAGAGTGCAAAAATTAAGGATTTTAACTTCAAAGAACCTTTATCAGAACTTGAAGCTCAAAAAAAATTAAAAAGCATAGCCAAAAAAAACAAAACCGACTTTGCCTGTTTTATGGGTGCCGGCGCATATAAAAAATTCATCCCCGCAGCGCTTTTTGACACTGCTTCAAGGTATGAATTTTTATCCGCATACACGCCTTATCAGGCTGAAATATCGCAAGGTTCGCTGCAAATTATGTACGAATTTCAAACAATGATTTGCTCGCTTTGCGCTCAAGACGTTGCAAACGCCTCTGTGTATGACGGCGCAAGTGCTGCAGCTGAGGCAATTTTAATGGCTTGCAGAATCACTAAAAACAACAAAGCTTTTGTAAGTGAAAACATTAACCCTAATTACCTTGAAGTAATTAAAACCTACCTTTTTGCAGCTGATATAGAGCTTATTGTAGGTATTGATTCGGATGATATGGATTTATCCTGCAAGGTTTATCAAACGCCTGATTACTTTGGCGAGATAGTAAATGCGCCAAAGAAAAATTCAAAAGAGCTTACTATAGCTATTGTTGATATTTCTTCTCTTGCGCTTATTGAGCCGCCAAAGTGCGATATAACAGTCGGCGACTTTCAGACTTTGGGCTTAGCGCTTAATTTTGGCGGGCCATATGGCGGTTTTATAGCTTGTAAAGACGCATACAAGCGCCAGCTGGCAGGAAGAATAGCGGGAAAGACGGTAGATAAAGACGGTCGTGACGCTTATGTTTTAACTCTTCAGGCGCGCGAGCAGCATATAAGAAGAGAAAAGGCTACGAGTAATATCTGCTCAAATCAGGCTCACTGTGCGCTTTGCGCCGTTTTATATTTAAGTCTTTTAGGTCAAAAAGGCTTTAGAGAGGTAAATTACCTCTCCTACAAAAACGCTCACCTGCTTGCGCAAGGTTTAGAGAAAAAAGGACATAAAATTTTAACCAAAAACTTCTTTAACGAGTTTGTTTATGAACTAAACAGTTCTCAAAACGCAATAGAATACTTGCAATATCTCAAGCAAAACGGCATTTTGGGCGGTGTTGCGCTTGATGATAAAAGAATTTTAACCGCAGTAACCGAACTTAACGACACAGATGAAATAAATCTCTATTTAAGCTTATGACAAAAGATATAATTGCCTTTTGGGGCTATCCTCACCCTGATTTAATTAATAAAACAAAAAATCTCTACCCTGACGCCAAGTGGGTGGATTTAGATATATGTTTTAATTATCCTCCCTCAAAATTCACTCCTGATGCGTATTGCGGGATTATAAAAAATATTTTTGACAATTCTTTTTATCTTAAAGAAAGAATTATAAAAATTCTTGCAGGGGTCGGCAAAGACAAGTGTGACAGCGGTTTTTTTGCGGCTAATCTTCTAAAAAAAGAGGGTTTTGATGTTGAGATGTCATATTTTGAGCAGACTCTGCCATTTGATAAACTGCCTGATGTGCCCATTTCAAAAAGCAATTTGCCCTTAAAAGAAAAAATAGAGCTCATTACGGCAAATATTGTCGAGAAAAAAGACTACTCGCACCTTGAAACATCAAAAGCTGCTTTTGGCTTTTGGGGAGTGCCTCCTAACGACTTAAATATTTTAAAATTATTCCCCGACAATACCCACGTTTTTGGCTGGAGCAGATGTGTTGAGGCTAAAAACCCTGCAAACATTGAGCTTGAAATGTATGTTGAGCCCGATGTTCCGACGGTCTTTTTTGCGCAGACTTTTTGTTCAAAGACTCTTCTTGCAAAGTATCTTGCAGATAAATACAACGGATTATACATTGATATAGACGCTATACCCTCAAACTCCGCTTATGCTAAGATAGAGGCATTTCTGAGGTTAAGATGAATAAGTCAAAATTTTATATAGATGCAGGCACTACCTGGTCAAAAATACTTGAGATAACACCTTTGGGTGAGAGAAAATACAGTGTCTATCCGACTTGCGAGGCAAGAAAGTTTAATTTGGAGTATGAAAAAATAACGGGCCATACAACAGATAAAACTGCAAAAAACTACGAAAATGAAGTTGTAGCGCTTGCAAAAGGGGCAAAAATTCATCTTGAAAATAATTTTATAGCGCTTGATTTAGGTTCAAGAGATATAAAATGGGTAAAGTACAAAAACGCCAAATTTTGTGATATGGACTGGAATTCAAGTTGTGCAGCCGCAACGGGCGCAACTATTGAAATGCTTTTAAAATTTTATGATGTCGATGTTAAATCTCTTAAATATACTGATGAAAAATACCCAGTAACCTGCGGTATTTTTGGTTTAGAAAAAATTATGGATGATGTTTCAAAAGGGCTTGACCCCTCTGTTGCGATTTCAAAATTTATCCATGGAATAGCGTACAACGCTTATAATTTTACAAAAAATCCTGATAAAATCTGTATTTCAGGCGGTTTTTGCGAGAATAAATGTTTTATCGATTCGCTTAAAAAATACTGCGAAGTCTTGCCTTTAGGGCGTTTTGTCCTTGTTGACGGTCTTGCCTTGCAAGAGTGATATTTTGTGTATAAAATACAATTATGAATTTGAGGATTTTATTTACTTTCATATTCCTGTGCGTGCAGCTTTTTGCATATACCGCGCTTTGTGCCGATAATGCCCAGTATTATCATAGCGCAAAAATTTCGCATAAGGATTTTGTTTTAAATAATTCTCAAAACGGTATGTTAAATAAATCTCAAAATGATTCTCATTTTGTATGTCAGAATATTTCTACAAAATCGGTTTCATCTCAGAGAGAATCAAACAATCAATATGTTTCAAATTATGCGCTTGAGTTTAAATACAGCCAGTTTCAAGCGCTTATAAAATACATTTACGATAATTCATTTCTCAAAATAAATTGCACTAAACTCGCATACTCAACCGAAGTAAACAGGCGAGCGCCTTAGTTTTTCCTTTATTTTTAAAAGTTAGTTAAAAATAAAGGAGATTAGTAATGGAAAATTTTGTAAGCGCCATATCTGACGGCGTTATTATCACTATTGTAGGCATGCTTGTCGTATTTGCATTCTTAACTATTATGGTTTTTGCAATGAATATAACATCAAGCATTGTAGCTTATTTGAATAAAAAATTCCCTCCAAAAGTTATTGAAACAGCTCCTGCCAAAAAGAAAACACAAACAGGCGAAGAAGAAATGGTGGCTGTTGCAATAGCGTCTATACTTAACCTGCAAAGAACGGGGAGATAGAATATGGAGATGATTCAAACTTTTGTTTCAACCCATGCGGTTGCGCTGAGTGCTGCCATTTTGATTTTGGCGTATATTTTTATTGCACTTGAGAAAATTCCCAAAGTTACAATAGCGCTAATTGGCGCTACGGCGGTTATTTTGCTCGGTCTTGTAAGTCAGACAAAAATATCAGACGGCATGATAAATCCGCATTATTTTATCAATTTTGTAGATTTCAACGTAATATTTTTGCTTGTGTCAATGATGATTATCGTTGCTATTACTACAAGGAGCGGTGTATTTAGCTGGATAGCAAATGAACTTTTGAAATTTACAAAAGGTCATCCTGTTAAAATACTTTTTATGCTCGGCATATTCACAGCTGCTGTAAGTGCGCTTTTGGATAATGTTACAACGGTTATTTTGATTTTGCCCGTAACTTTTGCTATTGCAAAAAAATTGGACATAAATCCTCTTCCTTATTTGATAGTTGAAATTTTTGCTTCAAATATAGGCGGAACGGCAACTCTTATCGGTGACCCGCCAAACATTATTATAGGCTCTGCTGCAGGTTTTTCTTTTATGGACTTTATAAAAGAATTAACAGGCATTGTTGCGCTAATTTTGCTTGCGGTAATCGGCGCTATGTATTTTATTTTCAGAAAAAAACTTGTAACAAGTGAAGAGAAAATGAAATCGGTAATGCAAATAGATAACTCAAAAACCATCGAAGATATGCCTTTGATGCTTCGCTCAATGACTGTATTATTCTTTGTAATTTTAGGTTTTGTACTGCATGATAAAATTCATCTTGAAACAAGTATAGTAGCTATGCTTGGCGCGAGCATTCTTTTGCTTTTTGAAAAACCTGACCAAATTTTGCGCGATGTTGAGTGGAACACTATATTTTTCTTCATCGGCTTATTTGTAATAATAGGTGCTCTTGAAGCTTCAGGCGGTATTAAACTTATGGCGCAGTGGCTGATTGATGTAACACAAGGTTCAAAAGCTATGACATGCGCTCTTGTGCTTTGGATATCAGGCATAGCTTCAGGTATTATAGATAACATTCCGTACACTGCAACTATGGCGCCTTTGATTGCGGAAATTCAGCGTGAACTCGGTGCGGCATATGCTTATCCTATTTGGTGGTGCTTATCCTTAGGCGCTTGCCTTGGCGGCAACTTAACCATAATAGGCGCTGCAGCAAATGTTTACGTATCGGAAAACTCTGCAAATAAAGGCTATCCCATAGGATTTTTGTATTTTATGAAATACGGCGTGATTTGCGTCGCTATTTCATTAATACTGAGCAGTGTTTATGTATACCTTAGATTTTTAAGGTAGAAAGGTTAAAAATGAATGAATTTAAACACAACAACAAAGACGTGATAATAGGATGTGTCATGTTTGTTGTAATGGTTATATTTATGGCTATTTTAGCTCATTTGTTGGTATAAAAATTTACTCATAATATCAACATATAAATTTTTTAAAGGGGCTTTATGCCCCGTTTTTTTGTATAATATTTTTATGAAAAATATAGAAATTTTTACGACCAAAGACGGCTCAGTGGGGCTTTTTAACAAAGAATTAAATGAAATTTATCACTCAAGAGAGGGCGCGCAAAAAGAAAGCATAGAAAAATTCATTATCCCGAGTGATTTTGAACAAAGAACAAAAAACTCCTCTTGTATAAGAGTTTTAGACGTTTGCTACGGTATAGGCTACAATTCAAAAAACGCTCTTTCTTTTTATAAAAATTGCGATATTATAATCGATGCGCTTGAGTGGGACGATGAACTTGTTGAGTATTCAAAAACGTGTGATTTTTATAACCCTGAGATTAACGAGTTTTTAAGAGGTGAGAGAAAACTCGGTAATTCAAAAATAAATTTTTATATTGATGACGCCAGAAAAAGCATAAAAAAACTGACAGAACCCTATGATGTCATATTTCTTGATGCTTTTGCACCAAATAAACTCCCTACGCTTTGGAGTGTGGAGTTTTTTTATGAATTAAAAAGACTTTTAAAAGACACGGGCGTTCTTGTGACCTATTGTTCCGCCCAGCCTGTAAGAAAGGCTATGCAGATAGCGGGGTTTTATCTCGGTAAAGTTTTAGATGAAAAAAACCACTCCTGTGCCACGGTTTGTGCGCTTGATAAAAAATACATAAAACTCCTGCTTGATGATTTTGATTTAGGTATGCTAAATACAAAAGCAGCTATCCCCTACAGGGACAAAAACCTAAACTCAACTGCCGATGAAATGCTTAAAGCAAGACAAACTGAAGTGGAAAACTCTAACCTTATGGGCGCAAGTTCATTTATTAAGAACTATTCTTCAATGTAGGCGATTATTTTTTCCATATATCCTTGGATTTTATCGATTTTTACTTCAAGTTCGTCCATACGAGAAGACAACTCTTTTGTTTGTTTCATATTTTCATAAGTTACATCTATAAAAGATGTCGGGTCAAATTCGCTCGTTTGTCTTTGTAAAAGTACGTTTAACTTTTCATCTAAATCTTCAAGATATGAGAATTGTCTTTTGCTTACTTCTTCGATTTTTGCTCCGTCAGGAGATTTTTCAGAGCGGATAAGGCGGGTTTTTATCTCTTCCATGCTCATACGCTCGGCGTTTTCAATTTGTTGAGTGAGAGTTTCAAGCTTTTGAGAAGTTGATTTAAACCAACCGTTAAGGTGGCTCATCTGCCCTTCAAGAGTGTGATTTAGCTTGTTGTTTTCTATATTTATGTTTTTAAGTTCAATAAGTCTGTTGATAAATTCTTTGTAATTGTCGCCTTTTAAGTTTCTCTCAATTGTTAATCTTAATTTTGCAATGTCTGATTCAACATCTTGCAGAGAATAAGCATAACTTGTGTCATCTCCCGAGCTAATCATTTTTGAGATGTTTGTTGTTATTTTATTAATATTGCTTTCTACATTTGAAACTTTTTGAACAATGTTAAATGTATCAACTCTTGTTTCATCATTTTTAGCGTTAAGCAGAGCTTCAAACTTATCCTGTAAGTCCATAATCTGAGCTTCAATACATTCTCTTAAATCTTCACTCAGGTTATTTTTCAGATATTCTACATTTGTTAAATATTCATCTATTTTAGAGAGATAATTGTTCAATTGAGGATTTTTATCTGCAGAAAAATCATCCGTGGTGTTTGAAATTTCATTTATTTTATCCCCTAATTGTTCAACTAAATCGGAGTTTAGTTTTTCTATATGTTCTTTTAAAAGCTCAATTGATTCTTTAACTTCTTCTTCTCTGTCGGGATTAAGAGAGGAGAGTTTTTCTTCAAGCGCTTCAAATCTGAAGCTTACTTCGTCATTTAGCGAAGAGTACTGGTTGTTCTTTTTGCCCTCAGTTTCAATTTTTTGCAAAACTTGAGATGAAGTTGCCTGAATTTCTTCTAAAAGTTCTTTTGCATTATGTATTTGCTGTTGGTTTGTGTGTTCAATTTTTTCTAATACGTTGTTTATAATTTCAAGCACAACGTCATTTGAATTTGAAGATAATATTTTGTTGATTTTTTCTTCTATAATTGTAAAGTTTGCTTTGTTGTTTTTATTTACTCCTAAAATGCCTTCTATAAGGTCGTTTTTAAGGGAGTTTAGATTTTCTTGCGATTGAGAATTATCTGCACTTATATTTTTAAAGTCGTTAAGAAATTCTTCAAGGTTTTCTTTATGTGCCTCAAATTCTTTTGAAATGTTAGAGTTTATATTTTCAACACTTTCAATTAAGTGATTTGAAAGTGTCTGCATGTCAACTTTTACTTCATTTAAGGGTGCAATGTATGAGCTTCTTATCTCTTCTTTTATTTTAAAGTTTATATCTTCGATGTAGGCTTTAATAGTTTCTGATGATTCTTTAAAACTTTCTTTAAGCGAGTTAACATTTTGTACATTAGTATCCGTTAGTTGGCTTCTTAGAAGTTCAAATTTTTCAGAAATTAGAGGTATGGTGTCTTTTAGTTGCGAGAGGATTTCAATGTTTGTACCTGAAACTGCCCTCTCAAGATTTTCTCTTATTTGTTCAAAAGAGCCTGAAATGCTTTCAGTTGTGTCTTTTACATTTTCATTTATAGTATTTAGCTGTTGTTTAATTGTTACTTCACCAAGTTCCCTTAGTGCTCTTTCAATAGGTTCTTGGAAGAGTTTTATGCTGCCTTGGTTAATTTCTGCTATTTCTTCTTTTAGGGTAATTATTTTTTGTGTGTAGCCTTTTAAATCCTCTCTTAGATTATTTAGTGCAAAATCAAGATTTTGGTTGTATTTTGCATCTTTATTTTCAAGAACTTTATCAAGATTTGAAAATTCACTTGCAATAAGAGTAGCTACACTTGATAGAGAATCTTTCGTTATTGTTCTTATGTTATCTTCTACCGTTTTAATTTCGTTTAATACGTTTTCTCCGGATATTTTGCCCATGTTTTGTCCGAGCATATCCAGTTTTTCTTTTAACATAACAACATCTTCGCTCATTTTTTGGGCTCTTTGAGCTAGTGATGTTTCAATATTGTCTTGAATTTTGTTCATTTGAGAACTGATAAAATTAATTCCCTGATTAAGCCCGTTAGTTTGTTCAAAAATCTGACTTCTTATACCGTCATCACTTTGGGCTTTTAGTTTAGAGATATTTTCTTGAATTTTGCCTATAAGTTCGTCTTTGTTGTTTGTGCTTTGCTGGCTTAGTTTATCAAGGAGGGTTTTCAGCTCTCCTTTTGCGTTGTTTATATCCTGTATAGAGGGAGTCTGCTCTACTTTATTTTCTATTGAACTCAATACACTTGAAATTTTTTGTGAATTTTGATTTATGGAATCGTCAACAGATGTTGTAAAAGTCTTTAAATTGTCGCCTAAATGATTTATGCGCTCTTTAATTTCATTTATGTCTTCTTTTGAATTTGCTTTAGCTATTTCATTGCTTAGATTGTCAAATTTATCATTTATTTCATTAACTCTTGCGATACTGTCGTTAAAAGCTGTTTCTTTGGTATGAAAAGCGTCAATAAGACCTGTTAAGTCTTTGTATTTGTGGTCAATAATTGCAAGGGCTGAAATTATAGAGTTTACATTGCCGTTTATTGTATCAAGTTCAAGCTGGATATCTGTTAATTCTTCTTTAGAATTAAAAGACCTTACCTGATTTAGAAAATCCGCAAAGTTTTTGTTCAGCGTATGAGTGATGTTTTCAAAACCTCTGCTGAATGCTGCAAACTCGTTGCTTAGTCTAATTATTTCATTAAAGGGGTTAGAATTTTTTGAAGTTATAAGGGTTTGATTGATTTTTTGAAGTGCGATTTCCTGATTGCCTAACTTAGCGTACATATCCGTCACATCGGACAGTATTTTAGATACTTCCATAGACATCTTAGGGTTAGAGATGCTTTGTGACATTTGTTTTAATGCATTTTCAAAACTTGTTAACTGCTGGCGGATTTCGTATTGTTTTTCTTCAAGAACTTTTTTTGTTTCGTTAATAACTATGCCGATGAATTTTTGGGAATTTGTTTCTGTCGAGTTTTCAAACTTTTGAGCAAGACTTGTCATCATGTTGCTTATTTCACTGTTTGAAAGTACAGGTTTTGAATACAAGCTTCTTATAGCATCTGTAAGCTGTTCCAGTTTTAATTCCACATTCTCCGCCATAAACCCTAAAAAATCCTCTTCAAAAATACCTTTTTTATTCGACATTTTAATACAAAAGTACTAAATTTTGCCACTATGTAATCATATTACCCCCCCGCTCCGTTACAATTCTTTACTTCACGTTAAAAAAATAAGGGTTTTTTGCTAGTATATTTTTGTAGGATAGAATAAAGATAAGTGATGGTGGACAAGTGCTAAATTTAATCAACCCCAAAAAAAACAACGAGTGCGATTTTTTGCATAATTTTGACATTAATCTGCAATTTGCAAAGTTAAAAGAAATATACGGCATAAACGATATTTCACCCGAGAGAAAGGAATATCTTTCAAAAACAATTCAAAAATACGGATATCTTCCCTACCCTCATTTTAAAACTCTTGAAGAGTTAAGCGCGGGAGAGATAATTTTTGCACTTTGTGAAAAATTAAAACTTGAAGGCACATATGACGGGGAAAAATTTATACACTTTTCTACCCCTTCGCCCCTTGCAAGAAGAAAAGTAAAACACTCTAACTGGTTTAAAAAAGAAGGACACAATATAAAACTTCTATCCCTTGCAGGTCTTGGCTCTGACCCAAACTGTGCGGGAAAATTTATCGACTGGCTGGCAGCAGTTTTAAGTCTTGATTGCGGTAATAAAGACTTAAACATCATGCCTGCGACTTTGTATTTAATACCTTTTCACCCTCGCGAATTTGAATGTGCGTATTTGCCAAAGTCATCCGACGTATCAAAAAATCTTGAAGATGAAAAAGCGGCTAAGTTCTTGGGACTAAACGCTAAAGAGCAGGTAAAATTCTTCATCATTCTTGCTCAACTTGCAGGACACCCCGTGATATATGATGTTTTGCCTCAAACAGGCAGATTTTCAAAAATTGTCCTTACAAACCCATATGTCGCAAGATGGTTTGATATTAAAGAGCTTGACGAAAATATCGCAAACTTTAAAAAAGCACTTAAAGCAAATAAAACAAAAACCCCTGAGGATGATTTAAGAGAGTATAAGATTTTAATATCTTATAAAATGTCTTTTAAAGATAAACAGGAAGAACTCTCAGCGCGCGCGCAAGAGATAATTGAGCGTGTTAACGGTAAAAAACCGAAGTGCGAAGAAGACATAGTTTGTCAGGATGAAATAATAAAAGCTCTTACAAAAGAAGGTCTTTGGCCCTCCCCCGGCGGCGCTTGGTGTTCGGCAGGAGTTCCCGTGTATGATAAAATGCACAAATCAGGCGAATATCCCACCTTTAAACACTACAATTACAAAGGCGAAGATGTAACTCACTTTGCAAATCTTGACTGTCAAACGCCTTATTACTTTGTTTTCTTTGAAAAACACAAATTTAACAAGAAGGTTGTGGACTTTTTTGTGGATTATATGGAAAATCTTCAAAAAGAATACAACTTTGACGGCTTTAGAGTCGACCATATAGACCATGTGGTAGATGAAGTTTCGCAGAAAAATAACATGCCAATAAGCTACAGAGCTCCTTATAAAGTACTTGCAAAAATGAATGCGAAAATAAAAAGACACATTCCATACTTTGCAACCCTTGCAGAATATATGCTCTGGGACGGGTATTTTAAAGAATATCACAGCGATATGCACTTTGACCTTTTATGGGGTGATGATATTGTAAGCCAATACAGTAAAACTCCCGAGCAGATAATAAACGATAACATGCGCCTTGAAATATACAATACAAAAGGTTCAAAAACTAATCCGCTCTCTATTTTAAAAGCTTATAACAACCAAGACGGCGAATTTAGAGAAATTGACCAATACCCCGGTCAACTGGGCGAATCAGGGGCATTGTTTAAATGGTTTAAATATAAATTCCTCCCCGGCGGCAAATTTGCTCAACGCTCTACACTATATGTTGACGGGGATGAAAGCTTTACAAAGACCGGTATAGAGCGCATTATAGGTAAAGAAGTTTCAATGGATAGAAACAAAAACTGGAGCTTCTGGGAAAAATTCAACGCTATAAACTACTTTGCTCAACACAGTGAAATCTTATCGCGCGGTAAGGCGATTTTGCATGTTCAAAGCGATGACGGTTTTTGCTGCTGGGAAGTAATAAGCGATAAAAACCCTAAAGAAAGCCTTTTTGTTGTTGCAAATTATTTTTCTCCGACAGAAAAAGTCAATGTAATTGATGTGAACGGTCACACAAGAAGAATGACAAAAAAAGGAAAAGCGGTTTTAAATAAAACAATTAAGCTTAAAGATAACAAAAAACTAAGCGCCTTTTATGATTTTAGGTTAGATGAAATGCAAAAATGCACATTAACTGAAATTCCTATGCAGGAAGAAATTACAGGCTCAATAACTTTTGATATTCTCCAGCCTGCTGAATTTAAAATCTATAAAATGGTTAAATAATTATTTAAGCCCCTCAAAAAAAGAGGGGCTTTTTAAAAATAAAAAGCAGCCAAATTGGCTGCTAAAATTAGAACAATAGAGGAGGAGAATAATAGAGTAATGCTTCTTTAATTAAGCGAAAATGTTAAGAGGTTCTTTTTCTTCTTTTTCGCTTGATTGTTGAGGTTTGTATGCAAACGGGTTAGAGCCTTTTGCGTCTTTGTTAAGGTTAGCTATTTGATACAAGTCAACTCTTTGAGCTTGAGGTTCAACGATGTTGATAGCTTCAACTTCTGAGTTAGCAGGTACAAAAAGTTTTCCTTCAACATTTTTTGCAACATTGTTTCCGCCGTAAAGTGCGCTTGCTGCTTGAGAGTTTAAGTATGATGTGTTGATGTTTTGAGTGTTTAGACCTGATTGAGCGATAGCAATTTGTCTTTGTAATTCAACGCTTGTTTTAGGATTGTAAAGGTCAACACCTAATGTGGGGCGTTTGAATTGAGATAAATCAGCTTTTGAAAGGTCGATTGTTTTTTCTGCAGCACGTGAGAAAATTTCGCCTGATACTTTTGCAGCATTAACGCTATCGATGCCTGCAAATAAATTCTGATTTAATCCAAGTCCTGTTACACTCATTTGAGTTCTTTCTACTCCATTGTTCTTATGTTTTACTTATCGGCTGATTTTTTTCAACATTTAGGTTTTAGACTTTATTTGTTACATATGTTTACATAAATGACACAAATTAATTTTATTTAGGTTATAATTATCTCAAAAGGAATTTAATTCAGATGAATTTAAAGACGTCAAAAATTAAATATATAGCTTAAAAAAGAAAGGTTTTGCCTTTCTTTTTTTATGGGTAAAAAATGAAAAAGATTAAAAAAGGTACAGTAGAAAAAATTGAAAAAATAGCTCAAGACACATACGCTCTTGAGATTTCATCAGATATAAAAGAGGCTCACGCAGGGCAGTTTATCTCGATTTTATGTCCTCCAAAGACCCTAAGACGCCCCTTTAGCATTAAAGGTTTTAAAGACGGGAAAATCCAAGTTTTCTTTAAATTGAAAGGCGAGGGAACAAATTACATAAAATCTCTTAAAGTCGGCGATAGTGTAGATTTTATGGGCGCTTTAGGCACGGGTTTTAATATTGAAAATAAAAAATCCCTCCTTGTGGGCGCAGGTATTGGTATAGCGCCTATGTTGTTTTTAAAAGACGAACTGAATTCAAAAGGTATTGAAAACTTTTTAATTACAGGTTTTAAAGCGCAAAATGAAGTTATACAGGGCTCTGATAAAACAGTCGTAGGCGGCTCTGTGATTGATTATCTGGATGAAATAATAAAAGAGTTTAAACCTCAGGTGATATACTCTTGCGGGCCTGAGATTGTTTTAAAACTCGTTAATCAAAAAGCGCTTGAGCATAATATAGACGCTTTTGTAGCTATGGAAAAGGTTTTTGCCTGTCAGGTCGGTGTTTGCAGGGGTTGTGTAATTAAGGTGAAAAAAGACGGCAAAGTTCAAAATGCGACCATTTGCCACGATGGGCCCGTGTTTAAGTCAAGCGAGGTAGTATGGGAATAAAAATAGCTGATTTTGAAATGAAAAACCCGATAATTGCAGCCTCAGGGACTTTTGGCTACGCAGACGAGTATGAGGATTTTTGTGACGTATCTCAAATAGGCGCTATAGCAACAAAAGGCATTACTCTTGAACCGAGATTGGGTAATGAGGGCGACAGGATTTTTGAAACGGATTGCGGCATGATAAACCGTATAGGGCTTGAAAATATCGGTATAGAGCGATTTATAGAAGAAAAAATCCCTATTCTTAAAAAGAAAAATATCACATACATTCTAAATGCCGCAGGAAGTACAATAGAAGACTATGCTCAACTTGCTTCTATTGCAAATAAAGCGGGAATTGAGGCAATTGAACTTAATGTTTCCTGTCCCAACGTAAAATCAGGCTGCTTGGAATTTGGAGTAGATTCAAATTCCCTCCATGAGCTTGTTTTAAAGGTAAGAAAAAATTATGACGGATGTCTGATAGTAAAATTGACCCCTAATGTCACAAGCATTGAATCTTTAGCTTTAGCGGTTGAAAAAGCAGGTGCTGACGCTATAAGCGCCATAAATACCCTAAAAGGACTCGGTATAAAAATAGATTATATAAACGGAAAATTTTATAAAAAAGAAGTTCAGGGCGGACTCTCGGGTAAGTGCATTAAACCCGTTGCCCTTGCAATGGTTAAGAGAATTCGCTCCGTTGTAAAATTGCCTATTATAGGTATGGGCGGCATTTCTCGGCTTTCTGATTTATTTGAATTTATAAGCGCAGGTGCTGACGCTTTTGAAGTGGGCACACACAACTTTACTCAGTGTGACGCCTGTGTGTCTTTAGCCTTGGAGCTTGAAGAATTTATGAGGGAAAATAAATTCAGTACTTTCGAAGATTTAAAAATGGCAATAAAGGAGATAAACTAATGGAGCAAACAGACGTAAAACAGCTTCTTATAGACTTTGATGGTCTTTTAAACGGGCATTTTTGCTTAACTTCGGGGCTGCACTCGGATACTTATTTTCAATGTGCAAAATTATACCAATACCCGCCTGTTGTAAAGACTCTTGCTCAAGAACTTGCAAAAAAACTCAAAGGACTTGAGTTCGATACTGTTGTTTCACCTGCAATAGGGGCAATAATTTTTGGTTATGAAGTTGCAGCTGCAGCGGACAAGAGAAATCTTTTCGTTGAGAGAAAAGACGGTCAAATGCAGCTAAGACGCGGTTATATCCTAAAAAAAGGCGAAAGGGTTTTAATTGTTGAAGATGTTATCACAACTGCAAGAACAATTTTTGAAACAATGGACGCTCTAAAAGAGTTTGAAGTTGAAGTAGCAGGTGTGGCTTGTATTGTAGACAGGTCAGCAGGAAAACTCAAAGACAAGCTTAATATCACATCTTTACTTCAGGTTGACCCCGTAACATACACGCCTGAAGAATGTCCGCTATGTAAATTGGGCATAGAACTTACAAAACCCGGTAGCCGTGTCGGAAAGTAGTAAAATGAAACACCTTATTGACATTAAACACCTTACAAACGATGAAATTCTTCAGATAACAGAGCTTGCCTCATATTATGAAGAACATGTACCCTGTGGCACACAAAAGAAAAAGCAGGCAGGCTCAGTTGCGCTTTTGTTTTTTGAAAACTCCACCCGCACGAGATTTTCTTTTGAAATGGCATCAAAAAAACTCGGCTTTAGCGCTTTTAACTTTGACGCTCAAAAATCTTCAATCCTAAAAGGTGAGGGGTTTTTTGACACACTGAACAATCTAAATGCCATAGGCTGCGATATAGCGGTTATAAGGCACTCTAAAGAGGGTTTTATTGAAGAGCTTGCAAAAAATGAGTACGCATACGGGCTTTCTCTGGTAAACGCTGGAGAGGGCAAGGCATCTCACCCGACACAGGCGCTTTTGGATTTTTATACACTTAAAAAGCACTTAAAAACCGTAGAGAATAAAAAAATTGTAATCGTAGGTGATATTATTCACTCTCGTGTGGCAAAGTCAAACATAGAGCTGCTAAATCGCTTTGGAGCGCATGTTGTGTGCTGCTCACCCAGTTACTTTGAAGACTGGACACTTACAAGCGCTAAGTATGAGCCTAATTTAAAAACAGCTCTAAAAGATGCCGATGCGGTTATGGGTTTAAGAATACAAAAAGAACGCATAGAAACCCGTGTCCCCTATGCTCAATATATTGAAGATTATCAAATAAACGAAACAAACCTGCCTCAAAGTGCTATTTTAATGCATCCGGGGCCTGTTAATCGAGATGTTGAAATTTCAGGTACGCTTTTGGATTCAGATAAGGGAAAAGTTATTATAGAGCAGGCAAGAAACGGCGTATTTGTCAGAATGGCGGTTTTAGACCTTATTTATGAGGGAGTAAAAAGATGAATATTGTAGAAATACCCTCGCTTGTTGATATGCACGTACACTTGCGAGAAGTTGGGTATGAATACAAAGAAACAATTGAAACAGGACTAAATAGCGCCTACAAAGGCGGTTTTGGTGCAGTTTGCGCTATGCCAAATACAAACCCTATCTGCGATAACCCTCAAACTCTTAATATTATTTTAGATAAAGCAAAAGGTCATAAATGCCACCTGTATCAAGTTTGCGCCGTTACAAAAAACTTAAACACCGATGAGCTTGTTGATTTTGAAACTTTAAAAAACTCAGGCGCGATAGCTTTTTCAAATGACGGTCTGCCCATATTAAACCACAGTGTATTTTATAATGCTCTTAAAAGCGAAAATCTAATACTTTCTCACTGCGAGGATGAAACAAAAGAGGTAAAATGGCAGATTGATATTTTTGAAGAGCTTACAAGAGAGGGAAAAACCCCTCGTCTGCATTTTTGTCACATATCAAAAAAAGCAAGCCTTGATTTAATAAGAGCTGCAAAAAATCGCGGTTTAAAAATCACTTGCGAGAGCGCACCGCATTATTTTACTTTTACAAAAGAAAATGTTACGGATAACGGCATATACAAAATGAATCCTCCGTTGGGAACTAAAGAGGATAGAGAGGCTGTAATTGATGCGATTTTAGATTCGACAATTGATGTTATAGCAACAGACCATGCGCCTCACAGTGTGGAAGAAAAACTCCTTCCATACAAAGACTCGCCAAACGGCATTGTAGGGCTTGAGTTTGCTTTTTCTCTTACTTATGAAAAATTCGGTCTTGATAAAACGCTTGAACTTATGGCGTATAACCCAAGAAAAATTTTAGGTATAAAAAATGACACAAAGGTTAAATTTGACCTTGATAAAACTTGGATAGTAAAAGGCGAAAACCTATTATCCAAGTGTAAAGTAACGGCATATGAAGCAATGGAGCTAAAAGGAGTAAGAATTGATGATTGATGAAAAAATAAAAGAAAAAATCGTTCTTGCGCTTGATGTTGAGACATTTGAGCAGGCAAAAGAACTTGTTGATGAGCTAAGTCCTTATGTCGGGACTTTCAAAGTGGGTCTGCAACTCTACACAGGCTTTGGAAATGAAATTATAGACTATATTAAAAGCAAAAACTCAAACTTCTTTCTTGATGTAAAGTTAATGGATATTCCAAATACCGTAAAAAAAGCGAGTGAAAATATAGTCCTAAGGGGTGCAAATTTCTACAATGTTCACGCCCTAGGCGGTTTAGAGATGATGAAACAATCAAAAGAGGGCGCTTGTGCTGCTGCGCAAAAACTTGGCAAAAAACCTCCTTTAATCCTTGCGGTTACCGTATTAACAAGCATTTCTCAAGAGGTTTTGGATGATGAATTAAAGGTAAACGCTGAGGTTAAAGGTCTTGCAATTAACCTTGCAAAACTTGCAAAACAGGCAGGACTGGATGGCGTTGTAGCCTCAGTGCATGAACTTCGTGCAATAAAAGAGGCTTGCGGTGAGGACTTTAAAGTCTTATGCCCCGGTATTCGACCCCTTTGGTCGCTGAAAGATGATCAAAAGCGAATTGCAACACCTGCTCAAGCGCTTAAAGACGGAGCAGACTATCTTGTAATAGGCAGAGCGGTTACATCAGCACCTGATAGGGTTGAAGCTATGAAAAAGATTTATGAAGAAATGGGAGTTATATAATGGCTACATTAATACTTGAAGACTCAACCGTTATGTACGCTAAGTCATTTGGCGCACAGGGAGATGTTTTTGGAGAAATTGTTTTTAACACCTCAATGGCAGGATATCAAGAAATAATAACCGACCCAAGTTACGCAGGTCAGGTAATTGTTATGACATACCCTGAAATAGGCAACTACGGTGTAAATAACGACGACTTTGAATCTCTAAATCCCGCACTTCATGCGCTTGTTGTAAAAGAATACTGCAAAAACGAATCTCACTACAAAAGCAAAATTACCCTCGGGGATTACCTTAAAGAAAGAAATGTCATAGGAATTGAGGGAGTCGATACAAGAAGCTTAACCAAAAAAATCCGTGAAGCAGGTACAATGAGCTGTTTTATCACAACAAGGGATTTAAGTGACGAAGAAATAAAACAAAAAATCGAAGAAACAAAAAACTATAAGCCAAATCCCGATATAGTTTTTGATGTTACAACAAAAGAGTCGTACATAAAAGGCAAGGGAAACCCTATAAAACTTGCTTTTATTGACTACGGTGCAAAATATGGTATAGTTAAAAGTCTTGTAAAAAGAGGCTGCGAGGTCAAAGTTTACCCCGCAAATATTAGAGCCCACTCAATTTTAAAGGAAGATTTTGATGCGGTATTTTTATCTAACGGCCCGGGTGACCCTAAAGACTGCAAGAATGAAATAGCAACCATACAAGAGCTTATAGGCAAAATCCCGATTTTTGGAATATGCCTTGGCTATCAGCTTTTAGCCATAGTATCGGGCGCAAAGACATATAAGCTTAAATACGGTCATAGAGGCGGAAACCACCCTGTAATAAATCTTGAAACAAATAAAGTAATGATGTCATCTCAAAACCACGGTTATGCGGTTGATGTTGAGTCATTGAGCGAAATTATGACACCGACATATAAAAACCTAAACGATGACACGCTTGAAGGTTTTAAAATCGATTCTCTAAAAGTTCACGCCGTGCAGTTCCACCCCGAGGCAGCTCCGGGGCCTGATGATGCGGCAGTGATTTTTGATGAGTGGATAGAATTAATGAAAAAATACCAAAAAGTGAGGGCATAATGAAAGATAATTCTATAAAAAAAGTTCTTGTAATAGGCTCAGGCCCGATTGTAATCGGTCAGGCGGCAGAATTTGACTACGCCGGTGTACAGGCATGCCGTGCACTCAAGGAAGAGGGTATTGAGGTTGTTCTTGTAAACTCTAACCCCGCAACCATTATGACAGATGAGCACATAGCGGACAAAGTCTACATTGAGCCCCTAACTGTTGATATTTTGACAAAAATAATTAAAAAAGAGCGCCCCGACGGGCTTATAGCTTCTCTTGGCGGTCAAACGGGACTTAACTTGGCTTGTGAATTAAATGACGCGGGCGTGCTTGAAAAATATAGTGTCAAGGTTTTAGGTACGAACATTTCATCCATTAAAATGGCTGAAGACAGAGAAATGTTTAAAAACCTTATGAATGAAATAGGCGAGCCGATTCCTGACAGTGAAATAGTTTCAAGTTACGATGAGGCACTTGAATTTGCAAACAGGATAGGTTTTCCCATAATCATCCGTCCTGCCTTTACTTTAGGCGGTGCAGGGGGCGGTATAGCGTATAATGAAAAGGAATATGAAGAAATTGTGCACTCGGGACTTACTCAATCTCCCATAAATCAGGTGCTTGTAGAAAAATCAATCGCAGGGTTTAAAGAGGTTGAATATGAGGTTATGCGCGATTCAAACGATACATGCATAATCATTTGTAATATGGAAAACATTGACCCGATTGGTATTCACACGGGCGACAGTTTTGTTGTTGCGCCCTCTCAAACTCTTACCAACAATGAATATCAGATGTTAAGAACATCTGCAATAAAAATAATTCGCGCTTTAAAAATTGAGGGCGGATGCAACGTGCAGTTTGCGCTTGATACAAAGTCAAATCAATACTATGTAATTGAGGTTAATCCCCGTGTAAGCCGCTCATCGGCGCTTGCAAGCAAGGCGACGGGTTATCCTATTGCAAAAATAACTACAAAAATCGCTATAGGTTACAATTTGCATGAAATTAAAAACTCTGTCACAAAGAAAACCGTTGCGGCTTTTGAGCCTGCACTTGACTATGTTGTAGTTAAAATTCCAAAGTGGCCTTTTGACAAGTTTGCAACAGGGGACAGGATTTTAGGTACAAAAATGAAAGCCACGGGCGAAGTAATGGCAATAGGCAGAACTTTTTGCTCAAGTTTTAAAAAGGCCATAACTTCCCTTGAGGCTAAAAATACGGGGCTTTTGCACCATAAGTTTGAAAATATGTCACTTGAGCAATTGCTGGAAGAACTTCATATTCAAGATGACAGAAGAATTTTCAGATTGTCTGAGGCGCTATCTCGCAATGTTGATGTTGATGAATTAAATAAAATCACAAAAATCGACAAGTGGTTTATAAACAAAATCAAAGATATAACCGATGTTGAGCGTGAGCTTGAGATAAAACCGCTAAATTATGAACTCTATAAAAAAGCCAAAGAATACGGATTTTTAGATTCTGAAATATGTGCTTACGCAAAAGTTGATGAACAAACTCTTGAGAATTTTAACCTTGAGGCGTCATTTAGAATTGTTGATACTTGTGCGGGTGAATTTAGCGCGTCTACTCCGTATTTTTACTCAACATATTCTGAAGAGTGCGAGCTTGATGAGTACAAGAAAGAAACAACGGACAAAAAAGGTAATACCCTTAAAAAAGAAAATGTCGTAGTGCTCGGCTCGGGGCCTATCAGAATTGGTCAGGGTATTGAATTTGACTACTGTTCGGTGCATGCAAGCTGGGCATTGAATGAAAACGGCTATGAATCAGTTATGATAAACTCTAACCCCGAAACTTTATCAACAGATTTTGATGTGGCTACAAGGTTGTATTTTGAGCCGATGAATATTGAAAATGTTATGAACATTATCAAAAAAGAAAATCCTAAAGGGGTTATGGTTCAATTTGGCGGACAAACAGCTATTAACCTTGCGCCAAAATTAGCGCAAAGAGGGGTAAAGATTTTAGGTACTTCTCTTGAGAGCATTGATGCGGTTGAAGACAGGAAAGTTTTTGAAAAACTTTTAAAAGAACTGAAAATTCCTCAACCCAAAGGGCGCGGCGTTCACAGTGCTCAAGAGGCGCTTGAAACAACCCGTGAGCTTGGGTATCCTGTTTTGGTTCGTCCGTCTTATGTCATTGGCGGAAGAGGCATGCAGGTAGTTTATAATGATGATGAACTTTTGACATATATCAACCAAGCGCTGCAATTTTCAAGCGAACACCCTGTTTTAATTGACCAATACATTGAGGGCTTAGAGGTTGAGCTGGATGCCGTTTCAGACGGTAAAGACATATTAGTCCCCGGTATTTGCGAGCACATTGAGCGTGCGGGAGTTCACAGCGGGGATTCAATGAGCATTTACCCCTCAAGAAATATATCTCGCAAAAATGAGAAAAAACTTGTTAAATACGCCCGTCTAATCGCGCGCAAGCTTAATATTAAAGGGCTGATGAATATTCAATTTATCATAAAAGATGATGTTGTTTATGTAATTGAAGTTAACCCCAGAGCCTCTCGTACCGTGCCTATTATGTCAAAAGTAACAGGCGTGCCTATGGTAAAAATGGCAATTAACGCAGCTTTAGGCAAGTCTATTCGCTCCTTTGGCTTTGGTGTCGGGTTATACCGCAAGACAAATCTTGTTTGTGTCAAAATGCCCGTGTTCTCTTTCCAAAAATTAAACAGAATAGACCCTGCGCTTGCGCCTGAAATGAAGTCTACAGGCGAGGTTTTAGGCGTTGATACCAACTTTAAAAAAGCGCTTTTAAAATCATTTATCGCAGCAGGATACAAATTTGGCGGCAGAAAGCAAAGGGTGCTTGTTTCTCTTAACGACCACTACAAAAAACCTGCCCTTAAAATTGTCAAAAGAATGTTCTCGCAAGGCTTTTTCATTATGGCAACGTGGGGCACGCATAAATTTCTTGAGCAAAACGGTATACCCTCTAAAATGATTGAGAAATTTATGATTGATAAACTGCAAAAGCGTATGAAAAACGGACGTTTGAGCTTTATTTTAAATACCCCGACATTGGGTAAAAACTCTCAGACAAGCGGTTTTCAAATTCGTACAATTGCTGAAATGTACGGCGTTCCCTGCTTTACATCGATTGATACTGCAAGAGCTTATCTAAGAGCGTATCGCACTTTTGATAAGAAAGTTAATCTTGAAGTTGACACTATAACTAATTACAGGAAAAAGAAATTCCTTGGAATGTTTTAAGTTAAAGGCGCTTTATAAGCGCCTTTTTTAATTTTAAAAAAAGAGGCGTGTTTAAATTTGAGTACGCCTCATAGAATTAAGATACGAACTTAGTGTAGAAAATTTTCTACGGGGCTTGTGCCCCGTTAAAATTTTCAAACGAGCCTTAGGATGTGAGGGCGTGCAAAAAGGCGAGGAGCCTTTTTGACAGCCCGTAACTGGACTTAGTTTTGCATCCTATTATGTTTTCAATGTTCAATTCCGCCTGTGCAATCAAAGATTGCTTCGCTCATTGCACTTCGTTTCATTCGCAACGGCGGTCAGGAACGGTTTGCATATGCCCGCCAAACTCATCGTTTGCCGTACTCTTTGCTCCTGTGGGTATCTCGCGCCGTTGCGCTCGATTATCCTACGTCGCCTATCGACAGTTGCGCCTGCGGTCTTGCTCCTCGCAAGCCCTTAGGCTCACTCCGGCTCACGCTTTTTACTCCTGCTCACTTGCATCCCACCTTATCCTTAAGTAACCGTTTGCACCCGAGCCGCCTGAACCAAGGTCAAAAGAGGTATCTACAACACCGCCTCCGCCTCCGCCTGAGCCTCCAAATTCATTGTTTGCACTATCGTGAGGCTTTGCATTGTTTGCATTTGGTGCACCTGATGTACAGATGTATTGTGTTGCATCTGTTTGTAATCCGTTATTACCTGAAAGACCACCGCCGCATGTAACGGCACCTATTATGTTATTTGCTCTTATGCCAAAAGGTGCTCCGCCAACGCCTCCGTCAAAGCCATACGTAAAGGGTACAACATTTCTGTTTTGAGAAGCGTTTTTACCGTCATATCCTTTATATTTTGCATTGTTTACACTATGGCTTACATTTGTTGTATTAACGATAAGCCCCAGTGTGCTTGTACCTGTGTAGTTTGTATAATCGACACTGACTTGTGAGGCCTCTCCGCCTTTTGCTTTGTAGTTTGTATTATCAATACAGTTACCTATTACGCTAGAATCTTCATTTGTTCCGATACAAGATGAAAGACTGTTTTTTTGGCTTTGTGTTATAGCATAACCGCCATGACCAGCCAGAAATATTAAGTCATTTGAACCTATGACGGTTGGCGTACCGTTTGCTCCGTCTTGTCCTTGTGAACCGCCCGAGCCTCCTGCTCCCACTTCAAAAACAAGACGTGAGCCTTCTTGTACTTTGTATATTATTTCATAAATTTTACCTGATTCATTCACACCGCCAACACGTGTTCCCGAACCGCCTCCGCCGCCGGGGAGCATTACTCTGTAGCTTATCTCTACTTTTCCTTTACCGCCCTTGCCGCCTTTTGCACAGGAAGTTTTACCCCTTCCGCAGAAGCCTCCGCCTCCGCCCATACTTGGTTCTGTCGCGTCAAAGCCTTGACCTGTAACTATAGTACCCGATGCATTTTTTTCACCCGTGTCAAGTGTTGCTCCCTCGGCTCCCGTGCCTGAGTTTTTAAACGCTGCACCTGCACCTGCTTTGGCGGTTGCTGTCCACTGGTTGTATTCGTTTGCAGAAGTACCTGAACTACCGGCAAAAGACTGTATAGAGCACGTTTGATTTACAGAATAACTTTCATCATCAATTTTATTTTTAAATTCTGCATAACATGTACCGCTTGGTGTTGAAGTGCCTGAGTTAGCTCCTGCGGCATTACTTTTTGCTCCTGAGCCTCCAAGACCTCCTTTTACATAATATGTGCCAAGGATAACAGAGCCTCTTTTGTGAACAAGTTGTGTTGTTTCACCTTGTCTGCCTGTGCCGCCGTTTGGACTACCTCCCTCTCCTCCTTGACCTATTGTTATTTCAAGCTTGTCATTTGGCAGAACATTTATTGTTTTTTCAATAGCAGCTCCCGAGTATCCGCCTGCAGCGGGATAGAGCTCTCTTGATACATAGTTTCTTACGCAAAGTAAGCGATAGACGCCCGAAGGGTTGCCCATGCTATAATTACTGTTATTAAAACTTTGCGCATGAGCTCCGCTGCCACCTAAGAAATATATTCCATAGTTATAACAATAGTTGTTGCCTGTGCCTATGCAAGTGTCTGTCATACCATCGCATCTGGACAAAGGGAACGACGGGTGACTTGTGCCAAAAGGGTCATAACCGCCCCAACAAAAATCAATACCGTTAGGTCCCATATATCCCTCAATCCCGTTATCAACGGAATATTTTGCAATTCTTTTATACTCGGTAGAAGTTATAAGCCGGCCCTCGGTTATTTTTCTGTCTGTCCATATAACGCTAGCAAAAGGCGGTGCACTGACATAGTCTGACATATGTAAACATATAGAATCTTGTGCGCCTTTTGAACAATAAGTTTTCCCACAACCACTTGCTCCTGCAATATTTGCTGCACACTTAGAAAAATAAGACGGTCCTCCGTTTTGGTAACAGCATTTACTGCCTGAGCATTGTTCGCCGTGTTTAACAAATGTAACACCATCCCTAGTACCTAAATAATCATTATCAATATACCTTGTAACACATAAATCCTGACCGTTATCTGCCATGTATGGAATTTTATTTGTGTGTGCACCGCATCCGCCATATTCATCTGTCTTTGACGTGTAATACCCGGCTCCGCCTCCACCGCCTGAGCCTTGAAGAGTAAATGTAATTTGAGATACTCCCTTTGGAACAGTCCAAGTGCGATTTTGCGTAAAAGAAAGAGTTTTATCTATATAGCTTGAGCCGCCTCCGCCCCCGCCGCCTCCTGCACCTTGCAGGAAGAGCGTATTTATACCAATTGGAACATCAAAAGTATAAGTCCCCGGGTTAGCAAAAATTTCAAGCCCCTTTTTATTATCAGTCTGTACGCTGACGCTATCTTTCATCCTCTTTGTTATAACAGGAGCAAGCGCTACCATAATAACCGATATCACAAGGACTGCAGTTAATAACTCCGCCAAAGTAAAGCCTTTTTGGCCCTTTAAAAAGTTCGTTTTCATATCTTTATTCGCTCCAGATTTCAGGCTATATGCCTGAGTAACATGAATAAAATACCACTAAAATTGAATTATGGCAAATAGCACGATTGAAATAATAAGACAGAATATAAAAAAATATAGAAACGAAAAGAATTTAAGCCAAGTCCAGCTTGCCATGAAATGTTCTCTTTCATCTGAATATTTATCGGAAATTGAAAGAGGAAAGCGCGCTCCGTCTTTGAAAAGGCTTTTGATGATAGCCGATGCGCTTGGTGTTGAGCCTCATAAATTATTTTTAAAGCAATAAAAAAGAGGCATAAAATATGCCTCTTAAAAAGATTTTTAAACTAGCGAACTACATTTCATCCGCTATGATTTGTTGCATTTCTACGTCGGGTCTACCCAACACTCTCACTAACTCCAACACTGATGCCTTCATCTGGCATTTTTGAGAAGAATTGTTAAAAAAGTCTGTATAAAAACAACCTTCGCAATTACAACCTCTTTTGTAACATTCCATTGCCGTAGTTGTCCATCTTCTCACGGCAACTGCACGCCCAAAATCCCTACTTTTCAGCACGTTTTTCCCCCAAATCTGTTTGTCCGCTATAAGCTCGTAAGCCTCTAAAGGCTTGTCTTTGTTGAATTTAATATTATTATAACGCCTGAGAGGGTTTTATCAAGCGAATTTGGTGTAAATATTACGCTTTATTACAAACTTGCAATGGCTTGCATGGTGCGTCTTTGGCGAGTCTTGAGCTCCTCTTTTATGCCCTGTGACATGGTTTCCATGATTTAACACATGTAAAACCCATGCGCGGCGCATGATTTCATGATTTTAAGTGTAAAAATAATTATTAAGAACTGTAAACATTTGACAAATCGGCAAAAAAATCCATGCCAAATTTGGCATGGAATTATATTTGTAATAAAAAAAGCAGACTTTATTTGTCTGCTTTTTTCCATAAACTCCGTAAACTTTAATCTTTTAGTCCAGTAGCGCTTCAAGGATTGCTGCATTTTTGCTTGCGAATGAATTTTCTCTGATTTTTGTACGTTGGATGTAAGTTCTCAATGCCTCGCGGATAAGTTCGCTGCGTGAGCGGTTTTCTGTATCTGCTACATGATCGATTTCATCTAAGAATTTTTCGGGCATTGAAATAAGTACTCTGGCCATTTTTTTCTCCTTTAATTATCTGTTTATCTAATTTCTTCTCTGTAATGGGGATTTACTGTCTATTGTCGTCTCGTACATATATAAAAAATATATCTATTTAAAAATTGACTAAAAAAGATATATTTTGTATATTTCTTGTAACATAACTTAACAAAATACCCAAAAAAGCTCTATTTACCGTATTTTTTTCTTGTTTCTATATCTATCTCAAAAATTTCTTCAAGTGTCGGATTTGATACCGGAGTATGGTCGCAAAGTGCCTTGTAAACTGTTTTTTCAATATCAAGAAAACTTATTTTGCCTTCAAGGAAGTTATTTACGGCAACTTCATTTGCGGCATTGAGTACTACAGGTGCGCTTCCGCCTGTTTTGCCCGCTTCATAAGCCATTTTTAGACATGGGAACTTATTAAAATCAGGCTTTTCAAAACTCATTTGCTGCCCGTAGAGGCTAAAGCCGTCTGTTTTTATGCCTTTTTGCCTTGTGGGGTATGTAAGAGCGTATTGAATAGGTATGTGCATAGAGGGAAAGCCCACTTGCGCAAGCATTGAGCCGTCTTTAAACTCTACAAACGAGTGTACAAGGCTCTGCGGGTGGATTACAACTTTAATGTCACTGTAGTCCATATTAAAAAGATGATGCGCCTCTATGACCTCTAAGCCTTTATTCATAAGGGTAGCGCTATCAATTGTGATTTTTCTTCCCATATGCCATCTGGGGTGCTTAAGCGCCTCAAGTGCGTTAGTGTGCCCCATTTCTTCTCGTGTTTTATATAAAAATGGCCCGCCTGAGGCTGTTATAATAAGCTTGTAGGCTTGATTGTTTTTATCACCCAAACACTGTAAAATTGCAGAGTGCTCAGAGTCCACGGGCAAGATTTTTACGTTATTTTCGCGTGCTTTTTTCATCACGATATCCCCTGCCATAACAAGGGTTTCTTTGTTTGCAAGAGCTATGTTTATTTTGTTTTCTATGGCGCAAAGTGTTGGCCCAAGCCCGATTTTACCTGATGTTGCAACAAGTATAATGTCGTTTTGAGTGTCCGAGCACAACTCCATTAATCCCTCAATTCCGCACAGGACTTCAACTTGAGGGAATTTAGATTTTATAAATTTAACATCCTCTTCTTTTTGAACACTTACGCGCTTAGGGTGGTATTTTTCGATTTGTTTAGACAAAAGCGTGACGTTTCTGCCCGCAGCAAGCGCTAAAACTTCATAATCTTCAAGGTAATCAAGCACTTCAAGAGTTTGTGTGCCGATTGAACCGGTTGAACCTAACAGAGTAATCTTTTTCATAAAAGCATTATATTAAAAACAGGGTTTAAAACAAATTAGAAATTTCATCTAATTTTTTTTCGATTAAACTGCACAAATACGCCTGTTCATAATTTGCTGATTGGTCAAATTCGAGGAATTTTATGCTTTGAAATAGTACACTAAAAAGCATAGTGATTTCATAGTGGAGTTGTTGCAGAGATTGCAAATCTTTTGAAGTCATAAAAAACCTTTACAAAAAATAACTTAAATACGCCAATATTTTCTAAATAAGAAATATATTTCTTATTATGATATTCAAATACGACATATTTGTCAACAATTGCCAAAATATTTATAATTAAACCCATGAAAATGAACTCTTACGCAATTGTAAAGCTACTTTTGAAGCAGGAAAAGAAAATATATAAAGACATAATACCCCTTTTGCAAGAGAAAACGGGCAGAGAATACAATCCTGATACTTTTTCAAAACGTATAAATCGCGGGGCTTTTACATACGATGAAATGCTTGCCCTGTGCGAGATTTTAGGCTACGAAATAGAGGTAAAAAAACTTTACAAAAATTAAGTGTTATTGTACACAAGAAAAAATTTTATATTTTAAAATGTGTCAGTATTGAAAATAATATAAAATAAAAATACGGTATAAAATATAAAACAAGTCCTAAATAAAATAAAAAACCGTGCAGTTTAGATTTGCTCACGTGTTTTTTTATAACTTTACGCTTTACAAGAGTGCGTTCAAATAAAAAAACGCAAAACATTATTGCAAGAAAAAGCAAGAATGCAAGCATTAAAACAACCACAAACATCCCCTCATTGTACTCTTTGTTCAACATTCCCGTACTAACTGTGCGTGGGATTATAAACATCGTCTTATAGACCCAGAAAGCAAAAAACAAATACCCGAAAAAAGCAAGTACATTCAGTGAAAAATAGTTTTTAAGATTGTTTATTTTCATACAAAATCAATTATTCTCTGATGCCTCGTCTTTTTTAATGAAGTCGCAAAGCTCTTCGAGGCGCTTATCTTCCATAGCGTCAATGAGTGCTTGAATGTCATCAAACTTTTTAAGCGCAAAACCGGTTTCCGCCAAAAGCACGCAAGAGTTGCACAAGCGATACTTACCGTATTGAATGGAGCCTGCAAGAGGCGCGTTTTTTCCGCAGGCGCTGCAGTCAAAGTATTCGTTTAATGAGTCGGGATTTTCATCAACATCATCTTTAAACATTTGCTCTACGACTTGCTGCATGTTTTTAACGATTTCTTCTTTACTTGTCATTTGTGTCATTCCTTAAACTCATTGATATCCCCTGCATGATATTTTGAAAATCTTCATCAGGCAGGCAGGAGGCGGTTTTAAATACTCTTGATAAAGGCATGGATTTATCATACCATCTGCGCTTATTTTCTTCTTTATAAAGTCCTAAAACCCTGTCTAAACCAAGGCTCAAGGGGACTTCATCGCGCTCGCGGTTGTTGGACTTTATAACGTCAATTACTTTTATAACTTCTCTTGCAATTTCATAATGAGAGCGTATAGAAAGCGTTTGCAGTACTTCAAGGACTTCATCCGTCCAAGGTTTGCTGTCGTACCAGCGTTTTTTCGTGTAATTTTGCGCATTTGTCATCATACAACAATCTTAGACTTATTTTTCTTCTTTGGCAACTTAAATGTGGTTATATCGTGTCGTCTAAAAAATCACAAAGCACGTAATTAGAGAGCATTATGCCTTTTTTTGTGAGTTTGTAGCCATGTAAAGTTTTTTGAATACACCCTGATTTTTTATATTTTTCAAGCTGCTGCTTGTATTTTTTATCAAAATCTATATTAAAAAGCCTGTTTATTTTATCTGTTCTAATGCCTTTTGTTTTTCTGAACCCTAAGAAAATGTGCTCTTCAAGCAGATTTGAGCTTTCATAGTGCTTTTTTTCGGTTGAGTTTTTTAAATATTTTTCAAAATCCGTTTCGTTTTGGTAGCGTTTATTTCTGACAAATCCCGACGCTCCAAGCCCAAAACCCCAGTAGGGCTTGATGTTCCAGTATGTCATGTTGTGTTTTGAAATATATTTTTGCTTGTATGCAAAATTTGAAAACTCATAGTGGCAGTAGTTTTTAAACTCATTAAGCGCCATTTCATACATGTCAGCTTGCATGTCATCATCGGGGAGATTTTTTGGCGGATTAAGATAAAAGCCGCACCCCTGCTCGATTTTAAGCCCGTATAGCGAGATGTGAGGCGGGTTTATATCTTTTGCAATTTTTAGCGTTTTTTTCCAGTTTTCAAGGTTTTGCTCGGGCAGACCGTAGATTAAATCTATACTGTAGTTGTCAAAACCTGCAAGGGCTATATTTTCTATGGTTTTGAGCGCTTCTTTTGAACTGTGGGTACGGTTGATGATTTTTAGTAAATTATCGTCAAACGACTGCACGCCGAGGCTTATACGGTTTATGCCCAAAGAGCGAAGTTGTTTTAGTTTTTTTAAATCAACTGTTTTTGGATTAACCTCAAGTGTAATTTCTGTTTTTTTATCAAAATTAAAACAGGCCAAAATCCTCTCTATGTCTTTTATTTCAAGTAATGAGGGAGTTCCGCCTCCAAAGTATATCGTGTTTAGTTTTTCGCCTTTATAAAAAAAATTAATCTCCTTAACTAGCTCTTTTGTGTAAACGCTTGCATTGCAAGGGTTTAAGCCTGATAAAAAAGAGCAGTAGGCGCATTTTTTTAAACAAAAAGGTATGTGAATATAGACACTTTTGGGCATATTAATATTATAATATAGATATAAATATTAACGGCAGGTATACTATGGTGTTTTGGCAGCAAAAAAAACAAAAAACTCAAATGGAAATTGAAATACTCGAGCAGTCAATGGTTGTGGGTGCTTTGATAGAAAAATATGTCAAAAACTACGCCGTTGTGCTTGATATGCCGCTTGATGTTAAAAATATAAAAATAATTGCAAGCGGTTCATCTTACAACTGCGCTTTTATCGGTAAGAAATTTTTTGAAATTATATCGGGAATTGACGCCAGTGTTGAGTTTTCGGGAGAATTTTTGTGTGATGAAACAAAAAAAGTCGACCCTGACACGTTGTATTTTTTCATAAGCCAATCAGGCGAAACGTATGATACAACATCTGCCGCAAAGATTGTAAAAGGGGCGGGCGGCAGAGCTTTTGTCATTGTAAACAATGAAAACTCTACCCTGTGGGATTTGTGCGACTATAAAATAAACATTGACGCTGGGGTTGAAAATTCAATTGCAGCAACAAAATCCTTTAGTGTGTCTTTGTGTGCTCTTTATTTGTGCGCGCTAAAAATTGCCCAAAATAAGCTTAAAAATGTCGCAAAGTATATGAAAAATATTAAAGATGTAGAAAAAAACATCTCAAGTGTGCTTGATTTGACACTTGATATAGATAAAGCGGCGAATTTTCTTTCAAAATATGAGGCGTTTCCTGCTATAGGGCAGGGTATAAACTATGCTCTTGCAAGGGAGTGTGCGCTTAAGATAAAAGAGACATCCTACATAGATGTAAATGCTTATTCTATGGGTGAGTTTGTCCATGGGCATGTGGCAATTTTGAACAAAATTGATACTCTAATTGAAATTATTACAAGTGATTTTTGTGAATTTGAGACAAAAACACTGTCCAAAATAAGAAAAGATTATAACCCCAAAAGTGTTGTCATAACCGATTCGCAAGAGGACTTTGAGGCTGCTGTTGGTGTGGTTTTTCCCTATTGTGAAGATATGCTTGTGAGGGTTTTAAGCGTTGTTTTTATTGTGCAAATGCTTGCGCTTAAAATTGCACTTAAGTTAAAAAGAAATGTCGATAAGCCTCAGGGGCTAAATAAAGTGGTGAATTAAAGATATCCTAACCATACAAAAAAGCCCCGTTTACAGGGGCTTTTAAATTATTTAAAAAGGTTTTGTTTGAGAGAGTTTGTTTCTTAATTCTCTAAACCTTGCGATATCTTCCTGAGCTTTTGAAGTTTCTTTAAACAATACTTGAGTTGCAGGGTGAATAATGACAATAGCGTCCATATGAACTTCAAGAAAGTCATATCTTCGAGGAGCGCTTGATGAGTTTTTACCCATAATTTCAGCATTTGTAACGGCAAGGAAACGTCTGTCTTTGTCGTTTAAAAGTTCGGTTAATTCACGGTTAGCTTTTGTAAGTTTAGATACGTGAACCGTTCCTTTAATGTCGTGGTCTTTTGTTAAGATGCAGACCTCTATGGGCATTGTTTGTGTGCTGTCGTTTGCCATTTTTTGCTTAACTCCTTTTAATATTATTATATATAATATATTATTTTTTGCACTATGTAAAATTTTTGTGTAAAATTAAATGGTAATGAAAAAACTTTTTTTAACAGTTTTATTTACGGTGTTTATGAGTAATATTCCTGCACTTGCAGCTAAGGACGCGCTTTTGCAGGTGTCTGACACCGTGCCTTTAAAAATTGAAGAACAAAGTGAATCAGGCGTTGAGTATGCTAAGTTGTCTAAAAAAGACAGAATTATTGCAAAATCTTCAAGAAAAATCGACGCTATTTACCCCAGTACAAAAACAAACAAACTTGGAATATCTTTCCCCGGAAATCGCGGCCCAAACCAGCTTGTAATTTATAAAAGAGAATACGGCAGAAGAACTCTTACAAACGAGTTTGGTAAGGAAGCGGTTGTTGTGGGCGATACGGTTGTGCGCTTAACGGGCGCTGACTCTATAATTCCTCATGACGGTTTTGTAATAAGCGGCCATGGCAGTGCAAAAAAATGGATTAGCGACAATTTAAAAGTAGGCACAAAAGTTAAAATTGACCCGCAAAATAATATTTTACACTCTTTTACAACAATAAGCTCATATCGCTACTGTGCAAAAGTTAAAATCGAAGAAGTTGAGCAGATTTTAGAAAAAACAAAAAAACAGTACAAAAACAGAGATGATAAAAAGGTTAAAGAATACCTTAAAAAAGCAAAAAAAGAACTAAGACGCTCTTATGCTTCAAATTCGAATGCATCTTTGCAATGCGCAAAAGATGCCATAGTCTCGGCACAAAGCGCACTTAGCTATACTCTTCCATACCTTGAAAACGAACTAAAGGGTGTGTGGGTGCGACCTAAAGAAAAAAGCGAGGCTGAAATTGAGCGTACGCTTAATGAAATGGCTCAGCTTGGTATAAATACAATATTTCTTGAAACATATTTCCACGGCAAAACCATTTTCCCCTCAGACGTTATGAAAAGCTACGGTTTTGAGGGGCAGAACCCTAACTTTAGAGGCTTTGACCCGCTTTCTTGCTGGGTTCGCGGTGCACACAAGAGAAATATGGAACTGCACATTTGGTTTGAGTCGTTTTATATAGGCAACAGACTCCCGCAGGAGGATGCATATAATATTCTTGCGGTAAGACCTGCTTGGGGCAACAGAAACAAGGATAATTTCCGCTCAAATGAGCCTGTAGCACATATAAGCGAGCACAGGGGATATTTTATTGACCCTGCAAACCCTGAGGTAACAGAGTTTTTGAGAAAATTAATCCTTGAAATATGTGCTAAATACGATATTGACGGCGTAAATCTTGACTATGTAAGGTATCCGCTCTCGGCAAAAGCCTCTTCATCAAACTATGCCGCTTCAAACTGGGGCTATACGCCGTATGCAAGAGAAGAGTTTAAAAGTATCTACGGTATTGACCCTGTTGATATTAACCCTGACACTGCTATGTGGAATAAGTGGGACACATACAGGCAAGATAGAATTACAAAATATGTAGGCAGCATTAAAGAAGCTCTAAAAGACCGCGGTGTGGTGCTCTCGGCAGTTGTTTTCCCTGATTATAAAACAAGTCTTGAAACAAAACAGCAAAACTGGCAGAGATGGAGCTCTTATAACTATGTAGATGCGCTCACTCCGCTTATTTTAACTGCCGATTACAATCTTGCAGATAATATGCTTTTAGAGTTGAAAAGAAAAACCTCAGCAAAAACAAAAATTTATCCGGGGCTTTTTGTAGGATTTATGGAAGGTGAAAGTGAAGATTTGCTTAAGCAAATCCATATAATAAGAAACCAAAATCTTGAGGGCGTGGTGCTCTTTGACTGGGCTCATATGGACAAAAAATACTCAGATGTCCTTAGGGCATGTGTTTTTGCAGTTGATTGCACTGATGAAGACAAAAAATAATTAATTTTTAGAATCTTCTTTCATTACTTTGTTTCTTGAATGCTTGTTGATACAAAAATCAACCACACCGCCAAACAAAAATCCGCAAAGTGCCGTTATTGCTGCCGCACTTGCACCATAGAGAACTTTTCTTGTTTTGGTAAAAGTATGCAGTTTATTCTTAGTTGCCTCTTTTGCCGCTTCAGTCAGTTCTTTTACATACTCGTCATTTGTTAAAGATTTGTAAGACTGGTAAATTCCATATGCGCCAAAGCCGCCCGTTCCGATTATTCTGCCAAGACGGGTCATTTGATATGTTTTGCCGTTGGGCGCAGTTGCTTCTACACTAGTAACTCTCATAGCCTTCCTTTTATTCTCTATTTATATTATAAATTGTTTTTTTATGAATTTTTGGCATGTATATTATTTTTATATAAATATTGTAATAATATTTAATAATGGTATTTATACACTTATTTGTGATATTATTTTATAGCCACGCTTCACGGGGTGTTGCAAGCCCTCGACCGAAAGCTTATGTCGGGTGCAAAGCCTGCTATGAGGCGCTTTGGATGTAAATTGAAAGCGAAAATACTGTTGATTGTGCAATTTTTTGCGGCGATTATGCGGCGAACCGTGTCAGGATGGAAACATAGCAGCACTAAGTCGAGGTTAACGGGTGTGAAACTTTGCAAGGGAGGTGTTTTTTATGGATGTTTATATTTTGAGTGACGATAGGCAGGGCGTGGCATTATATTTTTTTATATAGTGTGTTAAAATAAAAATATGTTTAAACCTACACGTCAGGAATTTTGCATAAAAGTTTGCCCGAGTGATGAGATTACTCTTCTTGAAAATACGCTTAATTCCATGTCAAAAGAGGGCTGGGATTTGTATTCTATCTATGAATCGGACAACGGTACAAAGATAGTCTACAACTGTATTTTCACCCGTGAAGTGGAAAACTTTTATGACGAGAGCGAGTTTGAAGATATTTTGGGCTTTAAATCTCAAATGGAAAAAATGCTATATTCAAAAGAGCAGCCCTATGAGCTTTGTTTAAACATTCAAAAGAAAATAAGAGAAAAAAGAGATAAAATCGAAGAGATAAAAAAATTCCTCGAAACTGCAAAAGATGAGGAACGCGAGTTTTTAAACGAAGAAATTTCAAA